>NZ_JMQC01000008.1:4860000-5068716 GCF_000746925.1 Bacillus clarus | reverse complement strand
AAAAACCAGTGGCTATTATAACAGCTTCACCATCGATTGCTGGAGGGGATAAAGCTCATGAATCTTTATTACTTACGTTAGGTATGCTAGATACAATTGTCGTTCAAAATGGCTCGTTATTAATCCCATCTGTGCGTACTAAATTTAGTGATGATGCGAAAGTAATAGACGAGGATACAAAGCGAGCTCTTGTCTCTTTAGTTCATAGTGTAGTAGACGAAATAAAAGATTAATAAATCATATTGTGCAAAGACAAAAGGGGTTTTTATAATTTTAAAAAATGAAAGGCAATACTACTGTGAGTGTAAGAGTAGTATTGCCTTTAAAAATTGTATATATATTATTTTAAATAGACTTACTTAAGATTTCTCCAGGAAGTCCATCAATCTCACAAACTTTCTCAGATGTAAAACCGAGGTTAATTAATATTTTACGAGAGGGGATATTATTAGGATCAATAATCGCTTTTAGCGTGTTTGCTTTTGTTTGTTTTGCTATTTCGATTAATTCCTTTGCGATAGTACTACCATACCTTTTTCCCCAATGCTCTGACAAAATCATATAGCCAAGTTCAGCTTCATTTTTATCATCCTTATTTACTGTTACATGCCCAAGTCCGATAAATTCATTCGTAGCACAGTCATAAACTTTGTAAGATCCAAATAGTTTATGTGTTTCATTGCGTTTTAATAATCTTTCATAGTCGCTTTGTGCTTCTTCTAATGGAATGGTACGCTCGGTAATTTGTGCCATGACTTGTTCATTTGATACGAGTTGGAAGTAGTGCTTAAAATCTATTGCTTCAAATTTTTTGAAATGTAGCTTATGCATATTCTTCCTCCAAACGAGTCTTCATTTGTTATTCAGAAAAGATAAACGATAGTTAAATCGTTATTTCTATTTGATTTCCTTCTGGATCGCTTATTACACTCTCATAATAGCCATCTCCAGTGAAACGTGGTCCATTTAATACAGCATATCCAGCTTCTTTTAAAGTTTTTGTTAGTTCATTTACTTTCTCCTCACTTCCAACAGAGAAAGCCATATGTGCATAGCCAGTAATATTAAGATTAGGCTCGTTTTCTATACCTTTCTTGCGCATAATTTCAAGTCGTGCACCAGATTCGAAAGTAATAAAATAAGATTCGAATTGTTTTACTTCGTTATGATATAAAGAGTTTGCCGTTCCATTAAAGTACTTTGTATAGAAAGTACGCATTAATTCTAAATCATTTACCCAAATAGCTATATGTTCGATTTTCATTCGTTTCACCGATCCTATCCTTATGTACATGTAAACAAGTATGTACTGTCTAATCATTAGCAAAGATGAACAACACTAAGTAGATTTTCACTTTATTAAATTTGAACTAATAATGCAAGAAATAAGAGTGGATATGAGGAGAAATCTATTTGTATATAAAAATGAAAAAGTTTTTAATAAAGGTGTTTGTTAATTTTTGGGTGATTACATACATACAATGTGTAATTAAGTGGATTGCCTATATAGTAATTACGGATAAGGAGGGAATGAGATTTATGAGTCAATTTGAGCAAATGATCCTTGTTGGTGTTATTATGTCTATTGTACTATCCATTATGATTTTAGGGTCTTTATATTATAATCCTCGCCTTTGGTTAAATGATTATCCGAAAGATATTCAAAAAGTAGTTTTTCCGAAAACGATTAATGAAAAAAAGCAAACAATGTATTTTGGTGTTTTATACAATATAATTTTATTTGGAACGCCTTTTGTTTCTACATTTCTACTACATCAACATGAAAAATTGTTGTTTATTGAGGCCTACTTACATACTTTTGGAATTTTAATGATTTTCAATTTAGTAGACTTATTTATAATCGATTGGCTTATCTTTTGCTGGATAACCCCGCGGTTTGTTGTTATTCCTAGTACAGAAGGTATGAAAGGATATAAAGATTATATGTTTCATTTAAGAGGGACTATTGTGGGTACACCTTTTTTAGCAATCGTAAGTTTATTTCTGGCAGGAATTGCGATCACTGTTTAGTATAAATAAGAGTAGTATGAAACTATACAAAAAGGAGAAAATGATGAGCCTTTTGATTAGAAAGTTAGAAATGAATGATTTCTACAATTTTCCTGAGATTGATGATAGTTTTACAGTGAATGCTCAGCTGGTTCTTTTTGTTTCGAAAGTAAATCATCGAATAGAATATACAGTGGAAGAAGTACCTAGCTATGAAAAAAGTTATGTAGAAGATCGATATAATAAAGATGAAGAACTAGCGTATAATGAATATATTAATAATCCAAATCAAGTAATTTACATAGCACTCTTACATAACCAAATCGTTGGTGTAATGGTATTGAAAAAGAATTGGAACCGTTATGCCTACATAGAAGATATAAAAGTGGATAAGGAATATCGAACACTTGGTATTGGAAGAAAATTAGTTGAACAAGCAAAGCTCTGGGCAAAAGATGGCGAAATGCCCGGGATTATGCTTGAAACACAAAACAATAATGTGGCAGCGTGTAAGTTTTATGAAAAATGCGGATTTGTAATTGGTGGTTTTGATTATCTTGTTTATAAAGGGATAAATGAGCAAACTGATGAAATTGCGATTTATTGGTATTTTCATTTTGAGCCAAAATAAGACTGACATAATGTGTCAGTCTTATTTTTGTTGTGTAACATCGTTAAGAATCACATTAAATATTTTTTTGCGTTATATTATCTGTAAAAATAGTTTCGCTACTAACCTCGATAATATCGTGCGGATTATACCATTCACGCAATAAATTCTCTTCAAATTCATGTCGTTTTTCTCTCGTATTATGCCGTCTAATTGTTTCTTCTAGCCTCCAGTTTACATGGCATTCTATTTAAAGAAGTGGAAACTATGACTGAATTTTATTGTACGAATGTATTCTGCCCAGATGCAATTTTCCACGTATCTTTTTCTTTAACCATTACATACAGAGCGAGGCTACCTTGTTCATTTTCTATTATGGTACCCTCAGCAGTCGTTGGGAATTGTCTAATGTGTGCGATAGCTACATCAGAACGGATAAAATGAATGTCTTCAACTTCATACTGTGCATAAGAGTTGCGGAGCGGTCCTGCTAGAAGAGTTTTGTGAGCATCATTAATTTGTTTCCAGCCCGAAAGGCGACTCCCAAGTACATTTACCCATGAAGCATGTAAAGTGAAGTGACGATCAAGTTCATCAGCGTCATGTTTATTAAATGCAGCTTTAACCTCGTGAATGGTTTGTTCAATGTGTTTCATTTTCACTTGTAATTCTTCTTTTGAATCATAATATTTAGTCATGTGAATTCCTCCTATTTATAATTCGTTACTTTTATTTTATTACGAAAAAATTACGTTATCATCCAACAATAGTAGTATTTATTTTAATTAAGATGTAGACGGAAGTATGGTATGCAGCAAATAAAAAAATGAATTTTTTGACAATTCATTAGAGTTAAGCGTATAATCAATGTGATGAATAATAAAAGGAAGATTGTTAAATGGAGGAAGTAATAAAAAATATCGAACTTTTTGGAAGCGAGATTGGGTATTATTTGAAAGAATTACGAATCCAAATGTATTTACAGAATCGTTCGCTCCATATAAAACTTCACAATTCAACCTATTTACAGCATTTTTTGCCATTACATTACTACCATATGTATGAATAGGCGCAATCAAAGATTTAAATTCTAGAAAAAATAAAGAAATATAAACAATTAAACTGTTTATAGATCTATAACTAGATAAGTGGTATAACATTAATAACAAGGGGGTGTCATATGTTATTTCAAAAAGAAAATTTATCAGTTAGATACGTAATAGAAGACGATGCACATCTTATTTCAAAATGGTTAACAGATCCTGAAGTTTTACAGTATTACGAAGGAAGGGATAATCCGCAATCTGTAGAAAAAGTACTTGATAACTTTATTCATAACCCAAACAGTAATGAAAAAAGATGTTTAATACAATTGGATGAAATGCCGATTGGTTACATACAAATGTACCCTGTTGATTCCGAATGGAAAGAGTTATATGGGTATAAAGAACCGCAAAACGTATGGGGGATGGACCAATTCATTGGCGAATCAACATATTGGGGAAAAGGAATTGGAACAGAACTTGTCCAAGGGGCAATTACATATATTATCGGAAAATTAGGTGCTGAAGCAATAGCGATGGATCCGAAAGTGAGTAATGAACGGGCAGTGCGATGCTATGAAAAATGCGGATTTAAAAAAGTGAAAAAATTAAAGGAACATGAGCTGCATGAAGGGAAATTAGAAGATTGTTGGATGATGGAGTATAAATCATTATAACGAATAGGTAGAGGCTTATATTGAAAAGGGGAGCTGTGTGAAATGAAAAAAGCGTTGTTAGTTATTGATGTGCAAGCAGGTATGTATACAGCAGGAATGCCAGTACATAATGAGGGAAAGTTAATTAGAAACATTGCAAGAACTTATTCAAGAATGTCGTTCAAATGATATTCCAGTTATTTATGTAAGGCACAACGGACCAAAGGATCATCCGTTAGAAAAAGGTACAGCTGGTTGGGAAGTTCATTCTGCGATCGCTCCGCAAGAGGGCGATCGTATCGTTGAAAAGACGACGCCAGATTCATTTAATAAAACGAATTTAAACGAAGTTTTACAAGAAAAAGGCATTGAGCATGTTATTATTTCAGGAATGCAAACACAGTGCTGTGTTGATACGACAACACGAAGAGCTTTTAGTGAGGGTCATAAAGTAACATTAGTGAGTGATGCGCATAGTACGTTTGATACAGAAGTGTTACGTGCAGAAGATATTGTGAAGCATCATAATGTAGTGTTTGGATCATTTGCAGAAGTTTTATCTTTAAAAGATTTAAAGATAGAAGCATAGATATAGCATAAGAAAAGGGACGTCATTATCCATCATATGACGTCCTTTTTCTTATTTTTTCTTATCTTTATCCAGTACGTTTTGTTCTTCTGCAAATTCAGTGCCATATGCAAATCGACGATTAATATGAATATTATCGTTGTTACGATGTTCGCGCGAGTGAGAAAAGCGATGAACAAATACTTCTGATAATGTAAAGACGATAGCAGAAAGGATACTTCCCCATGCGATTTGCATGTAGTTGTCTAATAAAATGTTACCGAAAATCCACACGCTTAAATACGTTAATAAAAAATCTGTCATGATGGCAGCAGAGTTGCCAATTCGATTCAAAATAATTTTATCAACAAACATATAAGATACAATTGTTACAAAGAGACTGAAGGAAATAATTTGAACAAGCGTTGCAGGGAAAAATAAAGCAAGTCCAATACTAAAAGCAATGATACACGATATAAATTTGATAAGCACTACAGTAATATCGTTCAACGTGTACACCTCCCGTTTATACATAGTTTTGCAATAAAATGAGAAGTTCATACATTGTATACTTGTAAAGACAAAACTTTTTCATGTTAAATATCTTGTCAAAATATTAAAAATATAAATAAAAAATGTTATAGTGAAATGAGGAGATATGACATTTTTAGGTAAGGGGGGATCCGAATGTGGATTACTTCAGAAGTAGAAATTCCAGATGAACTATTTGATAATCTTGAGCAAGGGAAACTTGTACTATTCGTTGGAGCAGGAGTTTCTATGAAAGGGAAATCGAACTTACCAAATTTCGATGATTTAGTTGATGAAATTGCGAGAGCTTTATATGTTGAAAAACGTGAAATGACAGAACCGCACGATTATTATCTTGGGAAAATTGCGAAGACGAAAGATGTACATCAAGTGGCAAGAGATCTCGTTAATATAGAAAAATCAAAACCAAATCCATTGCATTATGCCATTCCGCGCTTGTTTCCATTAGATACAGATGTTCGTATTGTAACGACAAACTTTGATCAACATTTTACGACTGCAATTAAGGAAATGAATCGAGAGCTAAATATTTATTATGCACCAGCTCTACCGACAGGTAGATCCTTTAAAGGTTTGGCTTATATACATGGGAATATAGAGCAAGAAAAGGAAAATTTAATTTTAACAGATGGTGATTTTGGAAGGGCTTACTTAACAGAGGGATGGGCGAGAAGATTTTTAGTCGAATTATTCTCAAATTATACGGTTTTATTCGTTGGCTATAGTCATAACGACCCAGTAATGAAATATTTAGCAACAGGTTTACCACCAAGTACAAGACGATATGCTTTTGTTGCACAAGGGGATAATACATATCATTGGGAACATTTAGGAATAAGACCAATTGTCTATCCGAATAAAGCTAACAATCATCAATCCTTGATCAAAGCAGTGAAGCGGTGGGCTGAATTAATGGGCGATAATTATATTACGAAAAGAATGCGTATTCGTGATATTGTAACAGTTCCACCATCAGTAGAACAGGAACAATTATCGTATATAAAGCAATCTGTAAAAAAAATTGAAACATTGCGGTATTTTGTAGAATTCGCTCGTGATTACGAATGGGTAGAATGGCTTGAAGCAGAGGGAAAACTACAAAATTTATTTTTACTTACCTCAAATTATGATGAAGTGGATGAATTGCTTGCAGAGTGGCTTGTTGGACACTTTCTTTTCAGTCATCAAAAAGAGTTATTTCAATTGATTTTTAAAAATCAATCGAAACTATCTCCGTTGCTATGGAGAACAATTTGTACATATTTGAACGAAACGAAAGAAACGATGGAACCTTTATTATTTGCAAAATGGACATTGCTGCTATTAGAAACAGCCGAAAATAATAGTAGTTCTATAGAAAAAATCTCATATTTATTACATAAATGTTCTTTTCCAGAACATAAGGAAATTAGTGTATTGTTATTAACATTTATTTTGGATGGGAAAATTAAATTGAAGCGTGTAAGAAGGGGGGAAAATGATACACAAGAATCTATTGAATTAGAGGAATCTAGTCGCCTTCCAGTGCCTGTATTTTCACATGTACAACAAGTTTGGGATGAGAAAATGAAACCGCATATTTCCTATTACGCAGATCCAATTATGATTATCGGATTAGAAAAGATTCAAACGCTATCGTTAAGACAGGCTGCACTCGAAAAAAGAGATAGTACCATTTATAATTTGATGGAATTTTCAGATGTTAATTTACAACCGAAAGATTTTACATTTTTAATTGAAATTGTAAAAGAGTGCCTTACCTATTTATGTGAAAATAATGAAGATAAGGCGACCTACTATATTACGCAGATGATTGGAACGGATAGTATATTGCAAAAGAGAATTGCGATTGAAGCGATGAGTAAAAATGCATTTGCGACTGTCGATGAAAAGCTAAAATGGCTGTTACAGCACAACTTACTTTTAGATTTCACATACAAACAGGAAGTATTTCAATTTCTAAAGAAGCATTATGCAGCTTCCTTAGAAAAAACAAAACAAGAAGTGCTTCAAAAGGTGATGGAGTATCTCGTAGAGGAGAGAGCGTTTGATGCTTGTTTCGTATTAGATTTATTGTACATGTGCGATCGCAATAGTAAGTGCACAGTAGAAGCGCATCGTTTAATGAAACAGAAACATCCTCACTTTTCTTCGAATCGATATAAGGAGAAAAAGAAAGAGCCTATTGAGCAAAGTATTACATGTAACGTAACAGCTGATGGGTTATTACAGCTAAAAGACGATAAAATCATGAAACAAGTGATGTTGTTTTCTCAGGACGGTGTTTTTGAACAACGACACTTTTTAGAAATGTTATCAAAGGCATGTAAGTTGAACACGGAGTGGAGCATTTCCTTTGCGTATCAATTAGTAGGTGTGAATGAAGTAAGTAATGAAGTTTGGTTTGTTTGTATTAGGGAATGGAGAAATAATCGTAAGTTAACAAACCAACAAATACAAAAAATTATTCCACTATTGCAAAGGTTTGTGCGAAATGATGCTTTTCATTGGCTAATTAGTAGTTTTTTATATGAGATTAGTAATCGATTAGAGGAACTAGAGGAGAATGGCATACGAATTGTAAAGCGTTTTGCTTTCTCTATGTTTCCGCAGGTCATGAAAGGCGACGCGAACTTTCAGTTAGGAAAAAATGACTTTTACAATGAATCCATTCAACATCCTGTAGGGAAAATGACCGCGGTATTATTAAAGCTTTTAGCATACGATCATTTATATGACCGTAATATTTATGAATATTTATTTTTATTTGAAGAGCAGGTGAGAATTGCTTCCCAGCGTACAAACTTTATGTTTGCTCGATTAACAGCGGATATAACATTTCTTTACCATCTTGAAAAACAATGGTGCAAAAAATATCTTTTACCTTATTTAGATTTAAAAAAAGAAAATGAACTGACGAAATATGCTTGGGCAGGACTATGTTATACGCAAATCAATTTACCGTTATTTACAGAGATGAATCGATATATTAAGTATGCAGTGGAGCATTTATATGTATTGCATCCGCATACAAAAGAAGTGTTTTTAAAGTGGATTAGCTTTGTGTTTATTAAATGTGTACTGTATTGGGAACAGAAAACAGATTGGTTATATCCACTATTTATGCAAGGAAATGAAGACGATAAAATTAAGTTCATGGAGCATTTACGTTATTACGTAAAAACGTTAAGTGTGAGAGAACAGCAAAAATTTTGGACAGCGTGGCTCGGTGGATTTTTAAGAGAGCGTCCGAAAATGAGTATTATAACAGGCAGAGAGTATGTCATGTTTATACGTTTTATTTTAAGTATGGATGAAATTGTAGAAAAGGGATTGTTGGTCATTCTTAGTCAATTCCCACTTCAGCAAGAACAGTATAAACAAGCAGAATTACGGCAGTTGTTTGAGGCGATTCTTGAAAAAAAAGAAAGCTTGAAATATTACGCGGAAGCGTATGCAAAAGTGTTTTTTGTAATACTTCAAACACTCCAAGAAGCATATTCGTTTGAAAATGAAATCATACAAATAAAAGAATTATTAGTAGCTGCTGAAGTAGAGGAGCATGTATTGATTTTAATTCAAAATGAAATGATTCGTATCGGAATTGTAATGGCAAATGTACAAGAAGAATTATAAGGCGAGAGCGGAATTTTAAAAAATAAATAAAAAGTGGTTGACAGTATTTGAAAAAGCATTCTATAATACGAATCATACTCATTCAATTTCAAAAACATTTGAATAAACAAAGTGCAATGAAGGGATCACAGTAGTGGTTGATCTTACTGTTACAGAGAGCTGATGGTTGGTGTGAATCAGTACAGGGATAATCATGAATTACAGTCTTGGAGCATCTTTTTTGGATTAAAGACATATGTTCTTTATGAAGGAAGAGCGGTCAATTGATCGTTAACAGTGAAGAGAGGTAGGCGTAAGTAGTCTACAACTAGGGTGGTACCGCGATAAATATCGTCCCTACTGATTGGATCAGTAGGGACTTTTTGTATTTTTGTGGTCCAAATTGAAAATGAAATAAACATGCGGTGAAAGGAAAAGGAGTAGTAGTTGTTTCCCTGTTACAGAGAGCTGGTGGTTGGTGCGAACCAGTACAAAAACAAGTGCGAATTACAGTCCTGGAGCATCTTTTTCGTAGTAAAGATGATATGTCTTTATGAAGGGAAAGACGGTCAGAAGATCGTTAACAATGAAGAGAGGTAGACGTAAGTAGTCTACAACTAGGGTGGTACCGCGATAAATATCGTCCCTACTGAATAGATCAGTAGGGATTTTTTGTACACAGAAAAGGCGATATCGATTTCAGAATAAGTTTTTGTGGCTTGGTAGTTCAGAAAATAGAGAATTTTCCATTCTCTTACTATACTTTTAAAACATTTGAGGAGGACTTTAAAATGGCAAACCATGAATTAGAACAATTACGTAAACAGGTGGACGAAATCAATTTACAACTATTAGAACTTTTAAATGAACGAGGTAAGATTGTTCAAAAAATCGGAGAACAAAAGCAAGTGCAAGGTACGAAACGCTTTGATCCAGTACGTGAGCGTGAAGTACTAGATATGCTTGCAGAGCATAACGAAGGACCATTTGAAACATCTACAATTCAGCACATTTTCAAAACAATCTTCAAAGCGAGCTTAGAATTGCAAGAAGATGATAATCGTAAAGCGTTACTTGTTTCACGTAAAAAGAAAAAAGAAAATACAATTGTTGATGTAAAAGGTGAATTGTTAGGCAACGGAACACAAACATTCATCATGGGACCTTGTGCTGTAGAAAGCTTAGAGCAAGTTCGCCAAGTAGGGCAAGCGATGAAAGCACAAGGATTAAAACTAATGCGCGGCGGTGCTTTCAAACCGAGAACATCTCCATATGATTTCCAAGGTTTAGGAGTTGAAGGTTTACAAATTTTACGTCAAGTGGCTGATGAATTCGATTTAGCGATTATTAGTGAAATTTTAAATCCGAATGATGTGGAAATGGCTCTTGATTACGTTGATGTAATCCAAGTTGGAGCACGTAATATGCAAAACTTCGATTTACTAAGAGCAGTAGGTAAAGTAAATAAACCAGTATTATTAAAACGTGGTTTAGCAGCAACAATTGATGAGTTCATTAACGCAGCGGAATACATTATTGCACAAGGAAATGACCAAATCATATTATGTGAGCGTGGTATCCGCACATACGAGAGAGCGACGCGTAACACGTTAGATATTTCAGCAGTACCGATTTTAAAGAAAGAAACACATTTACCAGTTGTTGTTGACGTAACACATTCAACTGGCCGCAGAGACTTATTATTACCAACAGCGAAAGCGGCATTAGCAATTGGAGCAGATGCAGTAATGGCAGAAGTACATCCAGATCCAGCAGTTGCATTATCTGATTCTGCACAACAAATGGATATTCCAGAGTTCCATAAATTCATGGAAGAGTTAAAAGGATTCAAAAACAAATTATCTTAATTCCATATAAATATGCATTGAAAAGGAAACAGTAGTGCTTATCTCACTGCTAATAGAGAGCTGATGGTCGGTGCGAATCAGTGCAAAGATAAGCATGAATTACAGCCTTAGAGCATCTTTCTCGTAGTAAAGGTGAATGGTCTTTATGAAGGGAAAGACGGTCGGAAAGATCGTTAACAGAGAAGAGAGGTAGACGAAAGGTAGTCTACAACTAGGGTGGTACCGCGATAAATATCGTCCCTACTGAGCGCTCAGTAGGGACTTTTTTGTACAAAAAAATAATAAAGGGGTAAGAGAAATGAGATATATTACAGCCGGAGAATCACATGGTCCACAGTTAACTGTTATTTTAGAAGGTGTGCCAGCAGGATTATCGTTAACAGCGGAACATATTAATAAGGAATTATTAAGAAGACAAAAAGGGCACGGGCGTGGAAGACGCATGCAAATTGAAACAGATACAGTAGAGATTGTAAGTGGTGTGCGTCACGGAATGACACTCGGCTCACCAATTACGTTAATCGTTAAAAATGATGATTTCAAACATTGGACGAAAGTAATGGGGGCAGATCCAATTTCAGAGCAAGAAAGTAAAGAAATGAAACGTACCATTACAAAACCACGTCCAGGGCACGCTGATTTAAATGGTGCAATTAAATATGGTCATCGTGATATAAGAAACGTATTAGAGCGCTCTTCTGCAAGAGAAACGACAGTTCGCGTAGCTGCTGGTGCTATAGCAAAACAAATTTTAAAAGAATTAGGTGTGGATATTGCAGGACATGTTCTTGAAATTGGCGGTATTAAAGCAAATCATATCGGACAATTACCGATAGAAGAAATTCAAACAATTACAGAAAACTCACCTGTTCGTTGTTTAGATAAAGAAGTAGAACAAAAAATGATGGATTTAATTGATAACGCAAAGAGTAGCGGAGATTCAATAGGCGGAATTGTAGAAGTCATTGCAGAAGGTATGCCAATTGGAGTTGGAAGCTATGTTCATTACGACCGTAAATTAGATGCAAAACTTGCCGGTGCGATTATGAGTATTAATGCATTTAAAGGCGCTGAAATTGGAATTGGCTTTGAAGCTGCAAGACAGCCAGGAAGCTCGGTACATGACGAAATTACTTGGGATGAAGATAAAGGATATGGGAGAAAAACAAATAACGCAGGTGGTTTAGAAGGCGGAATGACAACGGGAATGCCGATTGTTGTACGAGGCGTTATGAAGCCGATCCCTACCCTTTATAAACCGTTAGCAAGCGTAGATATTGATACGAAAGAATCGTTCCAAGCAAGCATCGAACGATCTGATAGTTGTGCAGTTCCAGCTGCAAGTGTTGTAGCAGAAGCTGTTGTAGCATGGGAACTTGCAGATGCATTGGTTGAACAATTCGGTAAAGATCGTATGGAATTAATTGAGCAAAATATTATACAGCATAACAAATACGCAAAAGAATTTTAAAAAGGATGGATTATGAATGAGAGTAAAAGACCAACTATCATCTTTACAACCGTATAAACCAGGTAAATCACCAGAGCAAATGAAAGAGGTATATGGAGATCATTCATTTGTGAAATTAGCATCGAACGAAAATCCATTCGGTTGTTCGCCGCGCATTATGGAAGAATTACAAAAATCTTGGCAGGAACACGCCCTATATCCGGACGGAGGGGCGGCGGAACTCCGCCAAATGATTGCAGAGAAACTACAAGTTCAAATGGAACAAGTGATTTGCGGAAGTGGATTAGATGAAGTTATTCAAATGATAAGCCGTACAGTGCTCCGAGCGGGAGATAATATTGTAACAGCTGGAGCGACATTCCCTCAATATCGTCATCATGCGATTATTGAAGGATGTGAAGTGAAAGAAATCCCACTAAATAATGGCGTATATGATTTAGATGAAATCTCTACAGCAATTGATGATCATACAAAAATTGTTTGGATTTGTAACCCGAACAATCCGACAGGCACATATATTGATGAGCGAAAATTAAATCAATTTATTGCTGGAATTAGTGAAGAAACGTTAATTGTCATCGATGAAGCGTATTATGAATATGTAACAGCGGAAGACTTCCCAGAAACAATACCGCTTTTGAACAAGCATAAAAATCTGCTTATACTTCGAACATTTTCGAAAGCATACGGCTTAGCTTCATTCCGTATAGGTTATGCAGTTGGACGAGAAGAACTAATTGAGAAATTAAATGTCGTTCGCCTGCCGTTTAATGTATCTTCATTAGCGCAAAAAGCAGCAACGATCGCTTGGAACGATCAAGCATTTATTGAAGAAATAGTACGTGTAAATGAAGAGGGATTACAACAATATGAAAGTTTTTGTAAAGAAAACGAGATCCCGTTTTATCCATCTCAAACAAACTTTATCTTTTTACCAGTAGAGGATGCTGGGGAAATTTATGAAATTTGTGCGCACGCTGGCTTTATTATTCGTCCGTTCCCAAATGGCGTCCGCATTACAATCGGAACGAGGGAACAAAATGAGGGAGTGATTTCAGTGTTAAAACAACACTTTATAAATAGAAAACATAAGTCTCGAGATGAGGCAAATGTGTAGAAAAGTTGTATTAATTGGTACAGGATTAATAGGAGGCTCTCTCGCATTAGCAATTAAAAGAGAACACGGTGTAAGTATAACTGGTTATGACATTTACAAAGAACAAGTAGAACGTGCAAAAGAACTACATGTAGTTGATGAGATTGCGATAGATTTACAAACAGCTTGTGAAGAGGCGGAATTAATCATTTTTGCCTCTCCAGTTGAAGAAACAAAAAAATTATTGCGTCAGCTCGCATCATTTCATTTACGTGAAGATGTAATCGTTACAGATGTAGGGAGTACGAAAGGAACAATCATGAATGAAGCGGAAGCTATATTATCAAAGAAAGTTTCTTTTATCGGAGGACATCCGATGGCAGGCTCTCATAAAACTGGAGTCGAAAGTGCGAAGGCGCATTTGTTTGAAAATGCATTTTACATCTTAACACCGATGAAACACGTAATGGACGAGCGAGTAGAAGAACTAAAAGAATGGTTAAAAGGAACAGGTTCTCATTTTCTCGTATTAAATACGGAAGAACATGATTATGTAACAGGTATTGTAAGTCATTTTCCGCACCTTATAGCAGCAGGACTAGTGAAGCAAGTTGAGAAACATGCAGGAGATAATCCATTAATCCATCAACTAGCTGCAGGTGGCTTTAAAGATATTACACGTATTGCATCAAGTAGTCCAAAAATGTGGAGTGATATTGTAAAACAAAATCGCGGGCATTTATTGGAACTATTAGAAGAATGGATCTCAGAAATGGAAGAACTATATAAGACGGTTTCCAAAGGAGATGCAGGAGAAATACAAAGCTATTTTGCAGATGCGAAAGAATACCGTGACTCTTTACCAGTTCGGAAAAGAGGAGCAATTCCGGCCTATCACGACTTATACGTCGATGTTTTAGATAAAGTCGGGGCATTAGCTCATATTACGAGTATTCTTGCACAAGAAGAAATTAGTATTACGAATTTGCAAATATTAGAAGCGCGAGAAGGATTGCTTGGAGTGTTACGAATTAGTTTCCAAAGGGAAGAAGATCGTATGAAGGCAAAAATCGCGCTAGCAAAAGAAGACTACCAAACGTATGAAACGATTTAATAAGGAGAGTGACAACGTGAAAGAACAAACAATACAACCTATAAATAACGGATTGACAGGAACGATTACAATCCCTGGCGATAAATCGATTTCGCATCGCGCTGTCATGTTTGGCGCGATTGCAGAGGGGAAAACAACAATTAAAGGCTTTCTACCAGGTGCCGATTGTTTAAGTACAATTTCTTGCTTTAAAGAAATGGGAGTAGACATTACGCAAAATGGTGATGAAGTAACTGTAATCGGAAAAGGATTAGAAGGTTTACAAGAACCAAAACAAGTATTAGACGTTGGTAATTCTGGTACGACGATACGTTTAATGTCAGGGATACTGGCAAACACATCATTCCTTTCTTGTATACAAGGGGATTCATCCATTGGGAAAAGGCCAATGAAACGTGTAACAAATCCACTGAAGCAAATGGGTGCAAAAATTGATGGCAGAGAGGAAGGAACGTTCACGCCACTTACAATACGAGGCGGAGAGTTAAAAGCCATTGAATATACTTCACCTGTAGCAAGTGCGCAAGTGAAATCCGCTATTTTACTTGCAGGTCTTCGTGCAGATGGTGTAACAGCTGTTACAGAACCACATATTTCACGAGACCATACGGAAAGAATGCTTGAGGCGTTTGGCATTACAGTTACTCGTGAAGGAAAAACAGTGAAACTAGCTGGTGGGCAACAGTTAAAAGGAACGGATATTCAAGTTCCAGGCGATGTATCTTCAGCGGCATTTTTCTTAGTAGCAGGAGCAATTATCCCAAATAGTAAGCTTGTATTACAAAATGTAGGGATGAATCCGACTCGTACAGGCATTATAGATGTACTTACAAAGATGGCTGCTACATTCACTGTACAGCCAATTAACGAAGAAGCATCAGAGCCAGCTGCAAACATTACAATTGAAACATCTTCACTTCAAGGGATTGAAATTGGCGGAGATATCATTCCAAGACTGATTGATGAAATTCCAATTATCGCTTTAGCTGCAACACAAGCAGAAGGTGTTACAGTTATTAAAGATGCACATGAGTTAAAAGTGAAAGAAACGAATCGTATTGATACAGTTGTTGCAGAATTAACGAAGATGGGTGCTCATATCGAAGCAACAGATGATGGGATGATTATTTACGGTAAATCTAAGTTAAAAGGAAATACAGTACATAGTCATGGGGATCATCGTATTGGGATGATGCTTGCGATTGCTGGTTGTTTAGCTGAAGGCAAAACAGTTATTGAAGATGCAGAAGCAGTAGGAGTATCATACCCTACATTTTTTGAAGAGCTTCAAAAATTAGCTGAATAATATGATGAGAGGCAGATGCATTATGCATCTGCTTCTTTATTTATATATGTAGGATTTTAAAATATAATGTTGAATGTATATAGGGGAATGAGAGGAGAAATATATGAACGTCATACAATTAACAGAAGATAAATTCAGAGAAGCGTTAAACTTATCAGAATATGTTTTTCAATATAAAGCAAGCGAGGAACAAGTAAAACAGCAACAACTTACACGAATGAAGGAAAGCCATCAAATATATGGCATTACAAAAGGAGAGGAGTTAGCTGCAAAGTTACACTTAATTCCTTTTCATATTTATATGGGGAAAGAAAAGTTTAAAATGGGTGGTGTTGCAGGGGTAGCAACGTATCCAGAGTATAGAAGAAGTAGAAAAATTATATGAAACATTTGCAGAGCGTTTTTCTGGTATGTTAGTTCGCGGCCGTAAATGGTGGTTACAAGCAGTATATCATGATTTAACATTGGCTATTTACTACGATGAAGATAAGAATCCTACTGGTTACATTTTATATAAAATAGAAAACTCTAAAATGACAGTAGAAGAGTTCGTTCCTTTACATAATGAAGCAAGAAATGGCCTTTGGAACTTCATTTGTCAACATGATTCTATGATCAAAGAACTTGAAATGATCATAAGTGAAACAGAGCCACTGCCTTATATGTTACAAGAACCGCGAATAAAAGCTGAAGTTTCACCTTACTTCATGGCTCGAATTGTAGATGTAGAACAGTTCTTTAATCAATATGAATTAAACTGGAATGATCAGCAGCAAGAAGTGATTTTACATATTACAGATTCATTTGCACCATGGAATAACATATCGGTTCGACTTTTAAATCATGAAATAACAATCATTAAAGAAGAAACAATAAAAGAAAAAGGGATTCAAATGGATATTAATGCGTTATCTACTATTATGTTTGGTTACAAACGTCCGCTAGAGTTAAATGAATTAGAGTTAATAAGCGGAAATGAAGAGGAGATACGTGCATTTGAGAAATTAATGCTGGTGCGCAAGCCGCTTATTTATGTTTTCTTTTAATTTTTAGAGAAAGTTTTTTATGATGCAATACAATGATGATAAGATATACCTTTAGCGTGTTACATATATTTTAGTGAAGCACGAAAAAACGTCCCGTATGAGAACAGTTCCGATTACCCAAGATACAAAAAAATGCATTGAAGAGATGGATTAGTGTAAGGAGAGAGGGCAATACGTTACAACTGTTTTGTAGTATAACTGGTAAATCATTTACGCAAAGAGGAATTTATCAGATGATAGCCGGATATTGTGAAGGGTTTATATCACTAATAAATAATTTTTGCACTAGAACCCATTATTCTAATACATAAAGAAGCCCCCACCTTAAGATATGTGTTGGTGGGGGAGTATTCAGTAATATTTTAAAATCGTAAATCAATTAGCAACCACTTTTATGGTTACATTCCTCAACAGGCTTAGTAGCATGACCATCATCATCCGTACACCAAGACTGAGATTGAAATGCTAAGAAGATTGCAACCCAGTTGTTAGTATTCTTAAAATGTAGAAGTACTCCACCATCTTGCCAAATTCCATCATCTTCAAAGAATTCCTCTACATTTCCTTGATTCATATGTACATCATGAATTCCGGGAGGAATTTTATCTCCATAAGCGTAAATATCAACCTCGGGTTTTTGAGCCCTTGACATATAAAGTTCTAATTTTTCTTTTAAATCGTTATCTTTGCCAGCTGCATTTACTGGCAGTGGTACCATGGTACAAGGGTCAAGTAAATTTCCTCGAATATAGTCAAGTGCAATATTAGAATTTGAATCACCGATAGGTGTAAAACCATATTCTAAATCAGGAAGATGTGTTATTTGTTCTGAATTGAAATTTTCTCCTGCATAATATAGTATTTCTGAGGGGGCCTTTTTCGATTTAACATTAATAATAATTGTGTATGTCTTAGTATTCTCACCCTGAATTTTAACATGCATGTGTGGGGTTTTGTTGTCATTATCAATCTGAAATTGTTTTACTTTTCCCTTTAATACACCATAATTAAGTAATCCCATTAATTTTTCAACTCCTTGAAAAATATTGAATCCAATTAGATTCTTTGCTAGATAAATTTAGCTAGTAAATAATCTCTTCATTGCAAAAAATCAAGAAGAGATTACTGAAAAATCAATCTTACGAGCATGAATTGGAAAATCTATAAGGGGGTTTCTATTCCCTTGAATCTCTTGAATACTTTGATTTCGATGCTTTTCATAAATACTCACCGGGTATTTTTCATGCCATTTAAGTAATAATTCAATATTAATTTCTATTTCTCGATCGTTTGTTATTTTATTTGGATACCTTAGCAAAAAGTATAAAGTAGCCCGAGCTACTATACCTTTAGCGTATTCAGGCTCGAATAAATGTCTTTCTTCTTTTCCACACTCTTGTCTAATACCTTTTATTTCATTCTCACCTTCATAGTCTAAGAAATCATGGTAGGGATAGTTACTTCTCATTGAATTACATGGTGGATCACAAGCGAATAAATGATGTAAATCACCTCTCATTGGCTCTTGTTTATTAAACCATGATTGTGGTACTACATGTTCACAGTTAAGTTTATTATTGTGTTCAATACGCTTTTTGTGATTTTCTAGCTCATCTTTTTTAAATGATTCATTTGCGACTAGTGTATCTAATTCATTTTTTCTTTTTGTTATTATGTTAAAGTCTTCAGTAATAACTTCCTCAGGATTTCTAATCTTTCCAGAGTAAATACTTTTGAGCTTTCCATTCGATTGCAAATCTACCCAATTATATAAAAATCGAGCTGGATTGTACTTAACTGGATTATGTGTATTTTCTAACAAATGTTGTAAAACTTTAAATAATTCTTGAGGGTTTAATTGCTCAAAATTAATCGTTTTATAGTAGGTATCTAAAGTAAGTTTCTCTGCTTCTTCATCAAAGTATTCTTTTGTATCTTTTTCAATATTTTCTTTGTTTTTACTAAGTTGATTTAGAATTTCTATTTGTTCACTTTTACTCATTAATAAGGTTGAAAATTCATCCTCTGGAATATTTGATTGATTTTGTGTCATATGATACTACTCCTTTCTTTTTAATTGCATGTGAAAAAATGTGCTCATGTGCAGCTGTTAGCAAGAATAATTGGTTAAAGCACCTATTTATTGAAAAATTATATTAAGTGTAATATTAAAATGTAAAAGTTATACTATCTATTACCAGATGTGTAGGCTAAAGCGTATAGTAGCTGGACTACTTGTTTATAGAGATGTTTTGGTAAAGTGCTTAGATGTCCTAGTTATGAAAAGACTGTGGTATTATCCGAATTTTTATGTCCAGCTATACTAAAATACAATTTACCTTTCATAGCAAGAATCACAGTAATGAAAGGCTCTCGTTCCTTTAGGAGAGAAAAATACAATGTGAAATTATTTGTATATTTTTTAAACATATAGTTAATCATTTAATAATAGGATTTAGGCATTGGGACCATAAATAGATTGGATTCCTACCTTATCATCTTGATGTAACGATCTATGAGGTCCACTATAACTTGGGAACATCAGTGCACCCTGAACGTTAGAATGAGATAAACCAAGAGAGTGACCAAATTCATGAGCAGCTACAGTCACAAGATCAATACCTGATGAAGATAAGTTCACCGACCATGCTTCACTGTCATCAAAATGTGCGTCACCTTCACCTGCAAGATCCCCACTGTTAGGAGGCGGAAAATAGGCATGCGCTAATCCATTTCCTGTACCATCAAATGGATTATTATCACCATGCTCACCTGTAACAAAAGAAATTAAAATATCTGCTTGATTTGTTGTAGCTTCTGTAAAAGTTAAAGGAGTTACGGCACCCAAAAGGCTGAACGCAGTAGCGATTGCTGTACGAACTTCATCTTCTGATAAGTCTGAAGTGAATTTTACAAATTTGTAAGTAAGATCACTTTTATTCCATTTGTTCCCTTGAGCAGCAAAGTTTGCTGATTCTTCAAGTAAATCAGGGAATCCACATCGTGGTAGTTTCATTTGTCGTACTGTAGCTTCATTCTGTTTTCCTTCAAAGTAGCCAAATCTCTGAAGAAAATTTTTAAAATCATTTACCGGTTCGCCTTTAGAATTTTTTTCAGTCCAATAGTTGTTGGTATTTTTATTGGAAATCCCTACCTTCTTGTCAATGTTTGATGATGTGTTAATTTTAGGTGCATCTATCTCATTATCTGTAAGCATATAGAAGACTATACAATAAAGTTTCAAAAGAAGAATTAATTATTTTATACTTCTTTGAATTTCTCCAAGATATATTAGATTTTAATAGTAGATACTACAATGGAAAGAACTATATATAACCAGATAATTCATTTAAATCAGGCATTGTATTTACATTGAAAAAGTATAATCCCACTACATACCAAAAATTCATTTGTGTTTGTTTCAATGTGAGTCTAATTTATGGTTCATTGCAAGTTCCTGTAATAATGGACGAAGTTCCACAGAAGCAGTTATATCGTTACAGATAAAGTTTTTTTGTTTTCCATTTCCTTCTAATGATAACTCGTAATAGAAAATACTTGGGGGAGGGGAAGTATTATTTCCAATAATTTCATCGTTTAGCTCCCAGATTTGATACTTGTCTATTACTTTTTTTATTTTTTCTGAAACGTCTAATGGTAATCCTATTTTTAATACTTAATTGTGTTCCATCAACCTTGAATATCGCTATTTTAGATAAAATAGATTTATGGATAAAACTGCATTTACACTTACTATGCTTTTGACACATAAAAACAACGCCTTTTATTAGATTCGTACATCATTCTAACTAATGAAAAGGTAAAAACCCCCTTTTAAACATTCAGTCAAATAGTTATCAATATAAAGATAGCTATATTTATAGATATATGGATGATAACTATACTGCATATTGTTAAATATGTTTAGATATGACATCGAAATCTTTTAGTATGCATATTAGAAGCGAAAGTAGCTAAAGTTAAAAACAACTTGTTTAGAGGATAATAAAACGTTTCTATTGAATAGCTTGAATTTAATTTTAAAACTATTGGAGGAGTTAACTTGAAAAATGAACTTATTATAATTTCAAGTTCACAGACTAACTTAGATATGAATAAGAAGGAAGGTGCATTTATATCAAGTTCTGATTATATGTTTGAAAATGTTTTAGCTAATGAGGAAATTAATATTCAACCTTTATTTGATATTAATTCAATAGCTAATAAGAATCTTTTAACGCTAGAAGTAAATAAGGAAACACAAGAACTATCTAAGTTTTATAAAGCCTTCGTCCCAGATGAGCAAATTGAAGATTTAGTTGTGAAACTTCTTAATAACTCGGAAATTGAAGGTGCTTACATAAAGCCTTCAGCTGAGTTATCCCGACTAGCTACGAATACTCTTGTGAATGATAGTACCAATAGTGTAATTAGTTTTATAAATAACCAAGGTTATTTAGGAAATGCTCCAGAAGGAATAAATGTACACTCAGCTTGGAATCTTCCAGGAGGAAAAGGAGCTGGGGTAAATATTATTGATATCGAAGGCGCGTGGCGTTTCTCTCATGAAGACCTAAAAGATAATCAGGGTGGTGTTATAGATAATAGTTCTGTAGCAGACTTGCATTTGAGAAATCATGGTACATCCGTTCTAGGAGTAATGAGTGGAGATGATAATTCTTTTGGTATCACAGGCATATGTCCAGAAGCCAAAATACGAGCAATATCTGTATTTGATAAGAATGGCAATATAAGCGAAAAAAGCACATCCAATGCAATTGTACAAGCTGCGAATCTACTTAAATCGGGAGACATTATTTTAATTGAAATTCATCGCCCAGGACCTCGATTTCATTTTCAATCTCCAAAAGGGCAAAGTGGTTATATTCCAATTGAATGGTGGCCTGATGATCTTGCAGCGATACAATACGCTACATCTCGTGGAATTGTGGTTGTAGAAGCTGGTGGTAATGGATCAGAAAATCTTGATGATCCCCTATATAACAAACCGGCAGTAGGCTTTCCTAGTACATGGACAAATCCATTCAATCGTAAAAGTAGCGATTCAGGAGCAATAGTTGTAGGTGCAGGTGCCCCACCCCCAGGAACCCATGGTCGAAACCATGGGCCAGATAGATCTAGATTATTTTTTTCAAATTATGGTTCCATGTTCGATGCTCAAGGATGGGGAGATGAAGTAACAACAACTGGTGGAATTAATCAATCTCAAGGAGATTTACAAGGTGGTTCAAATGAAGATACATGGTATACAGATAAATTTAATGGCACTTCTAGCGCAGCTCCTATAATCGCAGGAACTATAGCATGTCTTCAGGGGATTCTATTGGCTAGAAATAAAGCACCTTTAACACCTAGAAATATGAGAAATCTACTTAGAAATACTGGTTCTTTACAACAAGATGCTTCAATGAGTCCGAAAACGCAACGAATAGGGAACAGACCAAACTTAGAGCAACTTATCCGTGCTCTTAAATAAATAAATGGCTACATGCCTATAAATTAATAAGAAAATTTTTTTCTTCTACTTAGTAGCTTAACCTTTATGTGTAAGAAATTGTAGTTTGTTATAAATATAACTTGTCCAAACATACTAGAAGGATTAAAAACTAACAAATAGAAAAAGAGGATTGAAAATTGTTTAATATAGAAAATAATGAAGATTTAGGTTTATTATTCAAAGTAATTCAAGCTGGTGGATATAATTTATATTTAAGACATGGAGAAAAAGAACCGGAGACACGGAAAAGAGCAATTATTGGAGATAGTACAACACAGAGTAACTTAACTCCGTAGGGAAGAAAACAAGCAGAACAGATAGGAAGCATTTTCAAGGAACAAAAGTTACCCATTCAAAATCCTGTATATACAAGTCCCTATTGCCGAACAAAAGATACAGGGATACTTGCATTTGGCGATCAAAATATTAAAGTAATTGATGAGCTGGTTTCCATTAGTTATTTAGGTATTGAAAATCCAAATGAAGAACAAAAAATAGTAAAAGAAAAATTAATAAAAATAGTTGAAGTGGTACCTAATGACAAATTAAACAGGGTATTTATTGCTCATGATTATAGGTTTAATAAATCTATAATTTGCCAAGGAATTGACGATGAGAAGCAATGTCTAAATTTTTTAGATACAGTTATTTTAAAACCGAACAGGGAAGAAAAAGGATATGAATTTGTTGGTTTAATCAGTTTAGAACAGTTTATAAAATGAGCGGATGAAAACAAACTTAACTAACTTGGGATAAGAATTCTTCCACCTCTTAGTTGATGCTACGTATATACACCTTGATACGAATTAAAGTAGTAGTCTAGCTAAAGAACCCTAAAAGGTCTTTTCAACGACCTTTTAGGGTTCTTTCTTTTATTAAAAGAGGATAATTAGATAATGTCTTCAGGGATATGACTAGCAATTTCTGTTGTTCTTGTGCAATCTTCTCCTCGACAGTGTGTATCATCATTACAAACATTTGAGATTAGACAGCCATTAACTTCTTTAAAATCATCTTCTCCACGGACTAAAATTCCTTCTACTACATGGGTATTGCTATTAAAAACTGGGGATCCTGAGTTCCCACCATATGTGTCTAAATCTGCTACAAAAAAAGCCGATTTATTATTTTTTCTTACCTTTGCTCCACCGGCATATTTAATAGGAAGTCCTACTGGATGTCCTATAACATGTAAATCTTGATCATCATCCATTTTATCCTTTCGACGAATCTGAACAGGTGGATGATTTTCTACAGCTCTATCAAGTTGAACTAATGCCCAATCCCCTCCAGCCTCCTCTTGTTTTCGCCCAATAAGTTTAATCCCTTTATATATTTCTGTATTTTTAATATGGGTTTCTGCGTTCGATTCATCTTTCATACGAAATCCAAAAACAAATCGAATGGTAGCTAAATCATTATTATGAACGCAATGTCCTGCTGTAGCAATGATGTTCGGTGCAACAAGAAATCCTGTACAAAATGCACCAATTGGTTGATCTTGAAATGGTTCACTTGAACATAAATTTTTAGCTTCACCAAAATTCTGTGTTTGAATAGTAGACGTACCATCGCCATTATCAATAATATCCGTATCACTAAACAGAGCAACTACACTTTCTGCATCTTTAAGAATTTTTTCGTCAACAATCTTAAAAATATCTTTGCGATCGTCTGTACCGTAGATAACAGATTGTTTTTCTCTAACGGCCTCATAAATATCACTTGTTGAGTAGTCCTGAAGGTCATTATTATAAGTTTTATTAGCATGTACTAAAGTTTCTTCTGTAGACTCTCGTAATTTTAATTCTTGCTGTAATTCCTCCAATGAAAATTCGTCTAATTTTTTTAGTTGCTTCATTTATTTTTCTCCTTATCAATAACAAGTTTAAGTAAGTTTTCTTTCAACAATTGATGTAGTCGTATTAAATATAAGTATCCTGATTAATTAACTTTATATATCATCTGTATATAATAACCTTCAGGAAGTATATTTTCCCTTATCCAATGTGATTAATCACTTAATTGCATTGGGATTAATTGGAGATAAGAGGGATGAACTTATAGTGCCTGAAATCCTTTGTAATTTGATGGAGATAAAATATATTTCTAATGGTAGCAATGGGTTATTGCTTAGTATTATAAAGCAACAAGGGTAATAATTATCTTACTATACAAATAAATTGAAAAGAAAAGTGATTTTCTTTAAGTTGTTTTACAAACTGACATTAATTCAGCTATTTTTATATACATAAATACCGTTCATTTGGAAAGAGTAAACATGATTCAACAAAGTGATTATGAAAGTAAGTGGAAATGTAAAATGAAAAATATGTTTAAACAGGTTAGCTTTGTTAATAATGTAGAAAGACTTAATCTAGTATGAACTACTGAACAAGTGTCAAGAAATAGCTTTTTGACACTACAGTTAGTAATCTATAAAGGGAATTTGTAATCTAGTTTATGTATTAATTAATAAAAATTTGAGTAACGTTTCCTTTAAATCAGGAGGTAATGGTTAGATGGTACAAGAATTGTATACTTACCGTGCAGAAAAAAAGGTTATACTCCAAAAACAAGAGAATCAATTTGTAATTAGAACAAATCCTGATAATTTAAAGAAAGTAGATACACTCTTAGACGTTGAGCAAGTATCTCCAGCATCTTTTCGTATTACCACAGATGAAAGTAACCTTGACCATTTGATGAATATAGCAAGAGAAATGGCCCCAGCACATCATGCATATTATCGTATCGAAACAAACGATGAATTTCTTATTACAGATCGTATTTTTGTAAAGTTTCGCAAAGTGATTTCTGAAGAAGAAACTACTCTTTTCACTTCACGTTATAAATTATTATTACTAGAGAAATATGATGATTATAATTATCTCTTTCAGCTTACTAATGCTACTGATATGAATCCAATCAAACTAATTGTTAAGCTTATGGAAGAAGAAACAATTGTAGAATCAGCAGATCATGACTTAAATCATCAGATGCATACATATGATTTGGAAATTCCACGTGATGAAGCTTATTCCAAGCAATGGCATTTACATACGCACTTCCGGAATACAGAGTATGATTCACGTTCTTCTACAAGGTGTGAGGATGCCTGGAAACTTCTTGGTCACTTTGGTAGTGAAGATATTGTTATAGGTATTACGGATGATGGATGTAAAATAGATCATCCTGATTTTAATTCATCAAATAAGTTTGCTGGTTATGGATACTTTAAAGATGAACGTCTTTTTACCAACTCAGATAGTGATTTTCAGAAACAACAAATGTATATTAAATGTAAAAATCATGGTACCTCTTGTGCAGGGATTGTAGCAGCGGAAGTCGATGCACAATTTACTGTAGGAGCAGCACCGGGGTGTAGACTTTTACCTATTAAATGGGAGTCGAAAGAAGAAGGGTTATTTATAAGTGATTCTAAATTAATGACCGTTTTAAATTATATTGCTGATAAAATAGATATATTATCAAATTCATGGGGTAGAAGTCCTGAAAGAACTTGGCCCACTCAAGTCTTAGATAAAATTACGGAATTAGCTACAACTGGTGGAAGACGACGTAAGGGAATCATCTTTTTGTGGGCAGCAGGAAATGAGAATTGTCCAATTGAGCACAACGCTTTAGTTGAAGTGCCATATACTGATGGATGGGAGAATGGCTCATGGATAGGGGTAAAGAAAGCTAAAAATTTTCATCACTCTTTAGTTGGTATTCCTGGAGTTATATTTATAGGAGCGCTCAGCAGTACAGCACAAAGAAGTCATTATTCAAATTATGGATCAGGGCTTTCAATCTCAGCTCCTAGTAGTAATCTGCACGAATATTTTCGAATGCCTGTAAAGGGGATACCAATTACAACTGCAACAGGATCTATCCCAGTTCTGCATGGGGCCTGTATACCAGAAAACGTAACAAGTCGCTTTGGAGGAACCTCTAGTGCTACCCCTTTAGTAGCAGGGATTGCCGCTTTAACTATCTCAGCAAATCCTCAATTATCAGCTCTAGAAGTAGTTTCTATTCTAAAAAGCACAGCTTCTAAAAATTTGAACTTTGAAGGTTATCCAAAGACTCCTCCAAGTCCTTTCGATAGGGACATTTCATGGGATATATCACCAATTCCGCCATTTGATAAAGGCACATTTATTGATATTGGAAGTAATGATGGAACTTGGAGTCCTTGGTTTGGGTATGGCAGAGTAGATGCATTAGATGCGGTGAAAGCAGCTTTAAAACGTAGACAAGAGCCAATAATATAAACTCTTTACAAAGAAAGGTCACAAGCAGCAGAGGAAGACAACAAAGAAGGAATTCGGTGTATAGGAAATAGAAGGATATGTAGTGAACTGTAAATATAAGTTGAAATAATGAACTCTAGAAATTTTAATAGAATTTCTTTAGGACACCTCCATGTTAAAAAGAGGTGCCTTTTTTATGTTAAACTAACTAGTGAAACGACAATATTTGAAATCATTAGGCGATGCAGAAACATGGGTAAACATGAAAATTGTAGAAAGTTAATCTATCGTTGCTATTCATCTAAGTTCTACTATATAATAGTTATAGTCTAAAATAAGTGAGTCGTAATCTACGGCATTTGAGACATTCGGTGAGAAAACGCTGATATCAGCGGTATTAGTAGGAGGAAACAAATGATTACAGTAAGTAACGTTAGTTTGCGTTTCGCAGATCGCAAATTGTTTGAAGATGTTAACATAAAATTCACGCCAGGTAATTGCTACGGTTTAATCGGAGCAAATGGTGCTGGTAAATCAACATTTCTAAAGATTTTATCTGGAGAAATTGAACCATCAACAGGTGACATACATATTACGCCAGGTGAGCGTCTAGCAGTATTAAAGCAGAACCACTTCGAATATGAAGAGTTCCCTGTATTAGAAACAGTAATTATGGGTCACACACGTCTTTACAAAGTAATGCAAGAGAAAAATGCAATTTACATGAAAGAAGACTTTAGTGATGAAGATGGCATGCGTGCTGCAGAACTTGAAGGTGAGTTCGCTGAGCTTAACGGTTGGGAAGCAGAGTCAGAAGCTGCAATCCTTCTAAAAGGCCTAGGTATTGGTGAAGATCTTCATGATAAGAAAATGTCTGAATTAACTGGGGCAGAGAAAGTAAAAGTATTACTTGCTCAAGCTTTATTCGGTCAACCTGACATTCTATTACTAGATGAGCCTACCAACCACTTGGACTTAAAAGCGATTCAATGGTTAGAAAACTTCTTAATGAACTTTGAAAATACAGTTATCGTTGTATCCCATGACCGTCATTTCTTAAATAAAGTGTGTACGCACATGGCTGACCTTGATTTCGGTAAAATTCAACTTTATGTTGGTAACTATGACTTCTGGTATGAGTCAAGTCAATTAGCATTAAAATTAACACAAGATGCGAATAAGAAAAAAGAAGAGAAAGTAAAAGAGTTACAAAACTTTATTGCGCGCTTTAGCTCAAACGCATCTAAAGCGAAGCAAGCGACTTCTCGTAAAAAATTATTAGATAAAATTACATTAGATGATATTAAACCGTCATCACGTCGTTATCCGTTCGTTGGTTTCACACCAGAGCGTGAAGTAGGAAATGACTTATTAACTGTTGAAGGTCTTTCTAAAACAATCGACGGAGAAAAAGTGTTAGATAATGTGTACTTCACTTTGAATAAAGGTGATAAAGTTGCATTTATCGGTCGTAACGATATTGCGATGACAACATTATTTAAAATCCTTATGGGTGAAATGGAGCCAGATAGTGGTTCATTCAAATGGGGTGTTACAACATCTCAATCGTACTTCCCAAGAGACAACTCTAAGTACTTTGAGAACAGTGAGTACAACTTAGTTGAATGGTTACGCCAATTCTCTCCACAAGATGAATCAGAAAGTTTCTTACGTGGTTTCTTAGGCCGTATGTTATTCTCTGGTGAAGAAGTAAAGAAAAACGTTGCTGTATTATCTGGAGGAGAAAAAGTTCGTTGTATGCTATCTAAAATGATGTTAAGTGGTGCGAACGTAATCACACTTGACGATCCAACGAACCATTTAGACCTTGAGTCTATTACTGCATTAAACAATGGTCTAATCGCATTCAAAGGAACAATTTTATTCACATCTCATGACCATCAGTTCGTACAAACAATTGCAAACCGTATTATCGAAGTAACACCAAACGGTGTAATCGATAAGGAAGCAACGTACGATGAGTTCTTAGAAAATGAAGAACTTCAAAAACAAGTAGATGCAATGTATAAAGGTAAATAATGAATGATAAAAACCCTCGCTCTCCTTTATGAGAGCGAGGGTTTTTTTGAAAAGGAATACTATCCTTGTATTTAAATAAAGGGGGTACTAAAGTGAATAATTATTCAGGAATAACATTAACGACGGTAAGGAATTTTGATGTTGCACCTGAAGAAATTTTTGAAGCATGGATAAACCCCGAAATGATGAAGAAATGTTTTTTTACATTGGAAGAAACGAATAAAGTAACGAAAAATACTCCTCAAGTAGGCGGGAATTGGGAAATTATCGATCATCGTGATGGTAAAGATTATCGCGTGATTGGGGAATATATCGAAATGAATCGACCAGAAAAGTTAGTGTTTACATTTAAAATGCCACAATTTAATGAATTAGAAGATACAATTACAGTTGCAATTAAGAAGAAACAGCAAGGACCTGAAATGGTATTTTTACAAAATATTATCGTTCCTCATGAAGAAAATTGGACAAAATCCGATGTTGAAAAAGCGCTTAAAGAGTATCATGACGGATCTGAGCATGGATGGAATTTAATGTTTATGGGGTTAAAGGAATTAGTTGAAACAGGGGAAGTTAGCTATAAAGGATAAGTTGGTATAAAAAGTGTAGTTTGACAAATCGTCCAAACTACACTTTTTTTTGTAGAATTGGTTCTATTACATGAATGTACCAAAATTGGAGATAGATTTGTTTGCGAATGAATAAATAAAGGTTTATAGTATGTGGTGTCATAATTAGTGGATGAGTCTTGGGAGAAAACAGGAAATGTTACAAATGTATTTTGTTAAATAGAAACCAAGGTCAAAATGTTTAAAAAGAAATAGTTGAATAAATAAAAGCTTCAAATTATAATTACTAATATTCTTCATATAGTTAAATGAAAAAATCTATTAGAAGAAGAAAAATTGAATAGAGAGACAGACTTATAACAAAATAAGCCTTGGATGATCAAAAGAGGTGGAGAGATGAAACAACTACTATTAAAGAGTAAGCGAGTGTTAAGCAATCACTTTGGATTTTTCGTGTTTGCCGTTATTTTATTATGGTTAAAAACATATGCAGCATATGTGACAGAATTTAATTTAGGGATATCAAACACAATCCAAAAGTTCTTACTGTTTTTCAACCCGTTAAGCTCAGCAGTTCTATTTTTAGGTCTTGCATTATTCGCAAAAGGGAAACGAGCTTACATTTGGTTAATTATTATTAATTTGTTAATGTCTATACTTTTATACGCAAACGTAGTATATTATCGCTTTTTCAGCGACTTTATTACGTTCCCGACATTAACACAAACGAATAACTTTGGAGATTTAGGTGGTAGTATTTTTGCATTGCTACACTTATATGATCCACTATATTTCTTAGATACAATCATTTTAATTGTTTTAGTCGCAACGAAATTTGTAAATCCTAAACCAATTCGTGTTGCGAAGCATAAATTATCTCTAGTATTTGTAGCAGGTATTTTATTCTTTAGTATTAACTTAGGACTTGCAGAATTTGACCGTCCTGAATTACTAACAAGAACATTTGACCGCAATTATATCGTGAAATATTTAGGGGCGTACAACTATACGATTTATGATGGCATTCAAAGTGCGAAAGCATCAACAGAACGCGCATTAGCAGATGGAGATAGTATGACAGAGGTTAGAAACTATCTTACATCAACTTATGCAAGTCCAAATCCTGAGTATTTTGGTAAAGGAAAAGGAATGAACGTAATTTATATTCATTTAGAGTCATTCCAAAACTTCTTAATTAATTACAAATTAAATGGTCAAGAAGTTACACCGTTCTTAAACTCATTTACAAAAGATGCGAATACGTTATACTTTGATAACTTCTTCCATCAAACAGGACAAGGTAAAACATCTGATGCGGAGTTCATGTTAGAGAACTCAATGTTTGGATTGCCACAAGGATCTGTTTTTACAAATAAAGCTCATAACACGTATCAATCAGCACCAGCTATTTTAGGTCAACAAGGATACACATCAGCAGTGTTCCACGGAAACTACAAAACGTTCTGGAATCGTGATGATATTTATAAATCATTTGGTTTTAATAAATTCTTTGATGCGTCATACTATGATATGAACGAAAAAGATGTAGTAAACTATGGCTTAAAAGATAAACCGTTCTTTAATGAATCAATTCCGTTATTACAAACGTTAAAACAACCGTTCTATACGAAGTTCATTACGCTATCGAACCATTTCCCTTATCCGATTGATAAAGCGGAAGCAACGATTGAACCAGCGAAAACAGGTGACTCTTCTGTAGATACGTATTTCCAAACAGCACGCTATTTAGATGAGTCTGTAAAAGGCTTCATGGATTACTTGAAACAATCTGGTTTATACGATAACTCAATTATCGTTATGTATGGTGACCATTACGGTATTTCAGATAATCATAGCGCAGCAATGTCTCAAATAATGGGTAAAGAAATGAACTCATTTGAAAATGCTCAATTACAACGTGTACCTCTAATCATTCGCGTACCAGGGATGAAAGGCGGCGTACAACATCAATACGGCGGAGAAATTGACGTGCTTCCAACGTTATTACACTTACTAGGTACAGATACGAAAAATTATGTCCAATTTGGCTCAGATTTATTATCACCAGAGCATAAACAAGTTGTTGCATTCCGTAACGGTAACTACGTAAGCCCAACAGTTACTGCACTGTACGGAAAATACTATGATACAGCGACAGGCAAACCTGTAGAAATAACAGATGAAATAAAACAAAATGAACAAATGGTTCAAAAATCACTAAAATACTCGGACCAAGTTGTTAATGGCGACTTATTACGATTTTACACACCGGAAGGATTTACCCCAGTAGATCGTTCTAAGTACAACTATAACCATCGTGATAAAAATAAAACGAAGGTGAAGACAACTGAAGACGGGGAAACGAAATAAATAATAAAAAAACCTAATCGTATGGAATACGATTAGGTTTTTTTGTTTTAAGATTCGCTTTCGTGTTTTTGGAGTGCTACTTTTTTAGGCATAAAACATGCAATAATCAAAGCTACAAAAGATAAGATTAACATAAATACGTAGGCATCACTTGAGCTGAAGATAGAAGATAATTTCGTTAATTGCATAGCTGATATGCTTCCGTTCTCACTAGATAACTGTGAAATATGTGAAGTTGATTGAATTGTATAAACCGTGATGATAACTGCTGTTCCAATAGCACCTGCTAATTGGCGAATCGTATTGTTCACTGCTGAACCATGTGAACCTAATTCTCTTGGCAAAGCATTCAACCCAGCTGTATTTAAAGGCATCGAAATGAAACTTAACCCAATTCGTAGAATAATGGTACGAACCATTAAATACATATAAGTTGTGGATTCGGTCAAATGAATTACACCCCACATCGAAATAATGATACATATTAAGCCTGTAATAAAGAGAGGTTTCGCCCCGTATTTATCAAACATTTTCCCTGTGATAGGTGATAAGAAGGCATTAATCACAGCTCCAGGTAATAGAAGTAAGCCTGATTCAAATGCAGTGAAACCCCGTCCATTTTGCAAGTAAATTGGTAATAGAATTAAATCCGCATACATAATCATCGTAATGAGTACGTTAATGACTGATGTAAGAGTAAAAACTTTATACTTAAATACAGATAAATTTAATAATGGATCGTTAGACTTTATTTGACGTAAACAGAATAAAGTTGTAACGATTATACCGATGATAATTGTTGTAATAACAACTGGATGATCCCAACCTTTGCTTCCTGCACTACTAAATCCGAATATAACACAACCGAAGCCAATCGTTGATAAAATGACACTTACGATATCTAATTTTGCTTTTGTTGTATCTACAACATTCATTAAATATTTAAGTGCGAGAATAATAACAATGAATACAAATGGAGCTAATCCAATAAATAGCCATCTCCATGATACATATTCAATGATAAAGCCAGATAATGTTGGAGCGATGGCTGGCGCAAAAATGATGGCGAAGCCGATGGTACCCATAATACTTCCACGCTTTTCACTAGGGTATAAATATAAAATAACAGTCATCATTAGTGGCATAATAATTCCTGCCCCAACTGCTTGAATCATTCTTCCTGTTAACAGAATGCCAAAATTCATGGCGAATGCACAGAGAACAGTCCCAATAAACAAAGAGAGCATCGAGCTAATAAAGAGCTGCCGTGTTGTAAATCGTTTCATTAAAAATGCAGTAATTGGTACTAGAACACCATTTATGAGCATAAATCCTGTCGATAGCCATTGTACTGTTGCAGCAGTAACATCAAATACCTTCATTAAATTACTCATTGCCACATTTAATAGCGTCTGATTTAATGTTGATAAAAAACAACCGGTAATGAGGACAACTAATATAATTTTTTTGTTTCTTTCTGATATTTCCTTTTGCATTGGTAAACTCCTTCATTGTTGTCTTGATTTATCGACATTTTGTCGATAAAATTAATGGTAACAAAATATATTTTCTTTGACCATGAACAGTTTTTTTGAAAATGTTCACTACTCGACATAGAGAGTATGCACTGTCGAGAAAGTAAAGGAAAAATCTATAAAGGGGTTTAAAAATGTCTACACCTAAAAAAGAAGATCCTCGTACAGTTCGTTCAAGAAAAATGTTTAAAAATGCTGTTTTTTCTCTCCTATGTGAGAATCCTACTATTTCAAGCTTAACGGTTCAGAAAGTCGCAACAAAAGCAGGATTAAATCGAACAACATTTTACTTACATTATCAAGACATTCAAGATTTACTAGACCAAATCACGAATGAGATTTTGAGTGAGCTTTCTAATAAAATTGTTGATTTAATACATGCAAAAGATTTATCAGAAAAACAAAAGTTAACCCAATTGCTTGATTATTTATATATCCACCGAAATTATTTATTTATTTTATTTAAAATGAATCAATTTGAGGAGCAATTATTTTTATTTATAAAGCAATTAATAGAAACGAGAAGAGAGAATACGAAAAAGGATTTACCAGATGATTATGTTGCAGTTGATATTAAAACAGCCTCATTGGTAGGTATTATCATGTGGTGGATAAGGAATGGCCTTCACTTTAGTTCAGATTATATTGCAAAGCAAATTTATTTCATGTACAAAGGATAATAATTTTAAACAATTCATACGTATTAAAAAACGATTAGAAGAAACTAGTAAAATTTTAAGTATCGAAATTAACAAAACTATATAAAACAAAGGATTCAGAGGTAGAAGGGAGTTATTCATGATTTTTCAAAATGAAAAAATATCATTACACTTAGGTGTTGTAAAATACCAGCTTGAAAATGCAAATAATACGTGTGATCGTAATTGGCTAATGGTAAAAGTGAAACTGTCAGAAGAAAATAGTGTTTTTGAAACGATAGATCCTTGTTTAGAAACTTTCGAATTACAATACATAATAAAATGGTTTCAATCGTTACCAAACCCTAAATATAACGAACTAGATTTCACAGAACCAAATTTAGCGTTTGAATTTATGGAAGAAAAAGAAGGAACGTTTCATATTGTAATTTGTTTATCACATGAAATTAAATCTTCATGGTGTAAGGAAGATGAGTATTCATTCGTTATCAGTATGACGCAAGATGAGAGGGAGAACATTATTCGTTCTTTAGAGGAGCAACAAAGGAATTTCCCAAAACGATAAAAAAGACTTGATACTCATTTAAGAGAATCAAGTCTTTTTTATTAAATACGATTATCGTGCCAGAAGTTTAATGGGAAGTGTTCATTCTCCTGATAGCTTTCTAATTCATACCCTTTTTCTTTCAGTCCTTTAATAATACCAGGTATTGCTTTTACTGATTGTGGATGAATATCGTGCATAAGGATAACTTCTGTTGGCTTTGTAGCACCAGCTAGAACGTTTTCTACGATTTTAACAGATGCAGCATCAACTGGCATTTTGTTATAGTTCCAGTCTAATGAATCAATTGTCCAATCCCAAACTTTTAAACCATTTTCAACAACTTTGTTGCGAAGAGCTTCATTTAATCCAGGCATTGATCCGTATGCTGGACGAGTTAATACTGGTGATTTCCCTAGAACTCCAGTGATTAAGCCTTGGTCTTCCTTCATTTCATCTACGTAATGACCTTCTGTGTACAGCTTTTTATAATTATGAGTCATACTGTGCATCCCAACATAGTGGCCTTCAGCATCTTCACGTTTTACAAGATCAGGGAAGGCTTTCACGTTTGAACCAACTAGGAAGAATGTAGCTTTTGCATTTTCTTTCTTTAACATATCTAACAGCTCAGCCGTATATTTTCCAGGACCATCGTCAAATGTTAAGTAAGCGACTTTTCTAACTTGCCCGTTATATTGCTTAGGCGCTTCCTTTGGAGTAAAGGATGTTTGAATTTCACTTACAAGTTGAACAGATTTTGCTTCATCCTCTGTACTCGCTAGAGCAATATGTGTTGACCCGTATACTGCTTCGTATAAAAACAATACCCCGACGCAGATCAACATAGCTCTTTTCACTAAAGTTGTCATCCTAATTCCATTGCGCATAATTTTCCTTCTCTCTATAAAAGTTCTACTCTACTATATTAGCAATTTTAGGTAGGGAAATGCAAAAAAAATTTGTTACAAGTGCAAAAAGAATTGTGAAAAGTATGCAAGATTTTGTAGGTATTGCAGGTTTGAAAAAGTGAACAAAGAATGAAATGTACTTTCTAATAATGGAATATTTATTGGGATAGGAGGAGTAGGGTTTGTTGAGGTCAAGAAATTAGTAGGTTATTTTACGAGTAATATTTCTAAATATTAGTTTGGCGTGTAAGTGGTAATACTCCTGTACATGTTAGTTTATTTATTGAATTTCATTTTGTGTACGGGAGTAGTGTTTTTACTTTGGAATCCTATCGCTAATGAATGTGGATTCGTTAGCGATAGGATAAGGGTTGTTTACCCAATACATTCCAGGATTGAATGAAAGTTTCTTGATTTATAGAACTTCTGTATTTAATCCTTCTTTACAAACTCTTCGAGCATCAAACTTAATTCTTTTAACAATGGAGCAGGTGCTTTTTTAGGCGAACCTGTATCAAAAGGAGGTTGTGGGTCGTATTCTAACATGAGCTGGACTGCTTTGCTCTTGTCATCTCCAAATTCCCAAGCTACTAACTGGAGAGCCATATCAATACCTGCAGATACACCAGCTGCTGTGATGATTTTTTCATGGCGAACAACTCTCTCTTCAGTTGGAATAGCCCCAAGTGAACGAAGTAGGTCAAAAGAACTCCAATGACTGGTGGCCTTGATGCCGTTTAGTAAACCTGTGGCGCCCAATATTAAAGAACCGGTACATACTGTTGTGGTCCACTTAGTAGTTTTATGTATGTGGCGAATCCAGTTTAGGGTTTCTTCATCATTCATCGGATTTGCATAGTTAGGTGGACGGCATCCAGGGATAACAAGAATATCAGCTGAAGTTACCTCAGTAAAACTGTAATCGGCATGTAGATAGCCCATTTTCGAATCTAATTTAATTAATCCTTTATTTTTAGCAACAAACTTTACGTTACTATTCATTGTCGAAGCAAATACTTCATATGGACCAATAGCATCTAATGCAGTAATCCCATCATAGAGCATAATAGCGATTTTCATTATAATCTCCCCTTAATTTGTTATGTATGTAATTAACAATAATTATACTATACCCCTGTTGTGTATTATTCGGTGATGCTATGGCAATTTTGTGACAAAATCTATTAATATGTGTAATCATTTTTGTGGAGATGTGCTCTTTCATTGCATGATAAAAAAGTTAAATGAATTTGAGCTGAAATTATTTGGGATTTCTACTGGGAGCGAAATTCAGCTTTCTTGGAAGGAAGAAATAATAATTTTTATAGAAATGATACGAAAGTCTTAATAGAGGGTTATCAATAGCTCTTTCGTATGAATGCATTTTAGTTCAAATTATCGATTTAATTATTTTTGATTTTAATTAAAATGGTGGTAAAGAAGCAATTAAATCTATAAAAGGGGTGGGAATGTGTTTAATTATATTTGTACTACATGTGGAGTACAGTATCCCGAAAATCAAGAAGCACCTTCTCAGTGTAAAATTTGTAATGAGGAGAGGCAATATATTAATCCACTGGGACAGTCATGGACAACATTAGAAACAATGCAAAATAGCAATTTATACAAAAATGAAATTATAAAAGAAGAAAGTGGTTTATATAGTATTACTACAAAACCTAAATTTGCTATTGGACAAACAGCATTTTTAATACAAAGTAAAGCTCTAAATATTATGTGGGATTGTATTAGTTATTTAGATGATAAAACGATAAAGAGGATAGATGATTTAGGAGGAATTCAAGCAATAGCACTCTCTCATCCACATTATTACTCTACACAAGTAAAATGGGCGGAAACATTTAATGTCCCTATATATATTCATGAAGATGATAAAGAGTGGGTGGTTCGTCCAAGTGAACAAATTAAATTTTGGTCTGGGGAACATTTGAAATTATCAGAAGAGCTTACATTGTATCGCTTAGGAGGTCATTTTAAAGGTGGAACTGTTATGCACTGGAAAGATGGTTATGAGGGACAAGGAATTTTGTTATCAGGCGATATTATACAAGTAGTTTCTGATCAAAAATGGGTAAGTTTTATGTATAGTTATCCAAATCTCATTCCGTTACCAGCGGATAAAGTTAGAGATATGGCAGAGAAAGTAAAAGATATCCAATTTAATCGACTGTATAATGCATTTCATGGTGTAGTGATGGAAGAAGCAAATAAAGCTGTACAAAGATCTGCTGAACGATATATAAAGGCCCTACAAGGAGAGCTTTTTTATACGTAAGAAAAATTGTAGAGAGTTGATATGTGATTTTATCTCTAAATTTGTATCATTAAGTTTATATGAATGTTATACGAAAGTCCTACTGTTTATTATTTTATAGGCCTTTCATCTTAAGTAGCTCTCCCACTAATGAGGGATATTAAATTATATATATCTAATTTATAGTGGCTATTATAAGCTTTGAAAATTTAAAAGGAGGGAATTTGCATGAAGAATTGGGTTCAGTTTAGATTTGCAAGACCAACAGATAAATTTGAAGAAGTTATAAGTTTTTATGAAACAGGATTAGGGTTAAAACGTATAGGGGAGTTTCATAATCATGAAGGATACGACGGGGTCATGTTTGGATTACCGGATGAAGAGTATCATTTAGAGTTTACAAGGCACGTTAACGGAAGTCCATGTCCTGCACCTACAAAAGATAATTTGTTAGTTTTTTATATGCCTAATAAAGAGGAAATTGAAAAAATAACGAATCGATTAGGTAAAATGGGCTATCATGAAGTTGAACCAGAAAATCCGTATTGGATAGAGAAGGGAATCACAATTGAGGATCCGGATGGTTGGAGAATTGTGCTTATGAATGCAATTGAATAAAGAAGCTCTTTTCGTATGTAATAGAGTGCAACAAATTGATTTGGACATTGATCCCTACAGCGTTTGTAGGGATTTTTATATAAGAAATTCTAATTAAGAAAGTTATTAAAATGTAGAAAGTATTTTGACCAAGAATAAATGTAATAAATATGAGTTATGAAGGAGGTATAGAAATATGACGTTAAACCATTTTGAAGAGTTTTCTCAAAAGGTTGGAAATACACCCCTCATAAAATTAGAATGCGAAGAAACGAAGAATCTTTCTGTCTATGCTAAATGTGAATGGCACAATCCTACAGGATCGATTAAGGATAGAGCAGCATTTGGAATGATAAAAAATTATTTAAAAGAAACGAACAAAAAACAACATATTTTAGAGTATAGTGGTGGGAGCTTAGCGAGATCAATTGGTCGTATTTGTTATTATTTAGGGATTGAATGTACGTTAGTTTTAAGTTCTGGAACCGGTAAATCACTATTAAATGAACTAGATGATTATGGTGCTAACGTAATATGAGTTGATAAATTTAAGGGTTTTTACGCAGTAATTGAGGAGGCAATAGAGATTAACAGAAGAAAACAAGATTCATACTTTTTATTCCAACACTATAATAATGCCAATCTTTTAAGTCATATAGAAGGAACAGGATGTATCAACGTAAATTAAAAGAATAAAACTGGTGCATTGTCACTAGTTATTATAGGATACGAACTAATAAATATGTTAGATCAATTGATTGTGTGTACTGATGTAGCGGGGGTTACTACGAATGAAGGATTAATTTAATTATTTGTGGTAACTAAGAAATTTCACATACCGTAATAAAAAATAAAATATAGGAAAACGAAAAATAATGTAGAATATATCGTAAGTACATATATGAGGTCAATACAATACATAAAAAGAGGTGGGTATATGTTACTTGAAGAAGTAATGCAGCAACTTGAGGAAATGGGAACAGAACAAAATCGAAAGACGTATAAAAATCACGGGGCGAAAGAACCATTATTTGGAGTTAGTTTTGCTAATTTAAAATTGTTAAAAAAGAAAATAAAAAAAGATCATGATTTAGCAATCTCATTGTGGGAAACAAAAAATATGGATGCAAGGACATTAGCGACGATGGTTTTAGATCCGAAAAAACTAGCATCAGAAAAACTTGATGAGTGGGTTCAGGAAGTTGATTATTATTGTTTAATGGATGTCCTTATGACAGCTATTTGCACAGCGCCAATCTCTCTAGAGAAAATGGAGGAATGGACGAAATCTGACGATGAATGGATTGGAAGAGCTGGTTGGTCATTATTAGCGAATATCGCTATAAAAAATAAAACGTTAGAAGATGAATTTTTCTTACCATATTTAAAAGAAATTCATATGCATATACATAATGAAAAAAATAGAAAAAGAGAATCGATGAATCATGCTTTAATTGCGATTGGGATTCGAAATGAAAACTTAGAACAACAAGCAATTGAAATTGCGCGTGAGATTGGAAAAGTAGAAGTTGATCATGGGCCCACTTCGTGTAAAACACCGGATGCAGAACCGTATATTAAAAAGGCACGAGAAAGAGCTGAAAAAAAGAAAGTGAAATGAGAGAAGGGGAAAGGACATGAAAGCAATTGAAGCAGCACGAAGCATAATTGCATCACAATTTCCAAATTGTGATGTTGCTTTACTAGGGGGAAGTGTTGCTCGGGGGGAAGTAACAAAAACATCTGACCTCGATATTATAGTATTTGATAGGAGCTTGCCGTCTTGTTATAGAGAATCTTTCTATAGTAACGGCTGGCCTGTTGAAGTATTCGTACATAATTTTGAAACGTATAAAATTTTTTTCAAAAGTGATTGTGAGCGCGGGAGACCTACCTTACCACATTTAGTTTCAGAAGCAATTGTTTTAAAAGGAAATGATGATATTGTAGCAGTGTTAAAAAATGAGGCAGAGCGGCTACTACGTAAAGGACCTGAGAAGTGGACAGAAGAAATAATAAAGCAGAAGCGCTATTTTATTACGGATGTTTTGGATGACTTTATTGGTGCAACAAAGAGAGAAGAAGAATTATTCATTGCAAATTTATTAGCTGATTTCGTACATGAATTTGTTTTAAGAGTAAATGGCCAGTGGCTCGGTAATTCAAAATGGTTTATTAGAGTGTTAAAAAGATACGATGAGCAATTTGCAGAAAAGTTTGTTGCATCATTTGATCATTTTTATAAAACAGGAGAGAAAATGAACTTGATTGCTTTTGTAGAAGAGACTTTAGAAAATTATGGAGGACGGGTGTTCGAAGGGTTTTCTATGGGGAAATAAAGAGGGGTTAGACAAATGAATTTACCAACTATTCAATTAAGAGAACTATCACTTGATGATGTAGAAGATCGATATCAATGGTCATTAGATAAGGTAGTAACAAAGCACTTAGTTGTACCTGCTCAATATCCGCCATTTACACGTGAAGATACAAGAAGATGGATTGAAACGTGTATAAGTCGAAAAAATGGATATGAACAACGAGCTATTCTCACTGATGAGAATATACACATTGGATGGGTAAATCTAAAAAATTTTGATCAAACGAATAAAAATGCCGAACTAGGAATTGCGATTGGTAATAAAGAATATTGGGGAAAAGGATATGGAATGGCAGCGCTATACAGTATGTTACAAATGGGATTCTCCAAGTTCGAATTGGAGAAAGTTTGGCTACGTGTTGATGAGGATAACTTACAAGCAAGAAAGAGTTATGAAAAAGCTGGATTTGTTTGCGAAGGAATAATGAGAAACGATCGATTACGTCAAGGAAAGTTCATTCATCGCTATCGATATAGTATGTTAAAAGAAGAATATCAATCTATATTTAATAGATTGTAAATATATTATGTAAACCTAAGGGGGTGGGGAAAAATGATTCGATTACTTTCTAAAGAAGATGCGGAGAAATATTGGGACTTACGTTTACAAGCATTGCAAGTAAATCCAGAGGCATTTGTAACAACTTATGAAGAAGCGGTGCGCCAGGAAAATCCTATGGAGCGTGTTGCTAGTAACCTTTCATCTAATAGTAGTTTTACATTCGGTACTTTTAATGAAGAGAATCAATTGCTTGGCGTTGTCACATTACTAACAGAAGAGAAGCAAGTATATAAGCATAAAGGGCATATTGTTGCGATGTATATAGATGCACAAAATAGAAGAAAAGGGCTTGCACGTAAGTTAATTGCAAATGCAATTCAAAAAGCAAGAGAAATACAATTGGAGCAACTGAACTTAGGGGTTGTATCAACGAACGAGCCAGCGAAAAAGTTATACGAAGCAATGGGATTTAAAACATATGGGATTGAAAAAAGAGCTATCAAAATGAAAGATGTATATCGTGATGATGAACATATGGTGTTGTTTCTTTAAAGACTGCATGTTTAATAAAATTTACGAATTTTAATTATATTCATTTTGTTATATAGTATAAGAAAAAACTATATAAGGAGTTTTACGATGAAAGCTATTGCAGTGGGGATATTGGCATCGTTTTTCTTTGCCTTTACCTTTGTTTTAAACCGGGCGATGGATTTGCAAGGGGGAAGTTGGATTTGGAGTGCATCTTTACGGTATTATTTTATGGTTCCAATGCTTTTAGTTATTGTCATGTATAGAGGGAATTTAAAACAACTCTTGCAATATATGAAAAACAATCCGAAAGAATGGTTGTTATGGAGTATTGTTGGATTTGGTCTCTTTTATGCACCGCTTAGTTTCGCTGGTGCGTTTGGACCAGGATGGCTCGTTGCCTCAACGTGGCAAATTACGATTATAGCAGGTATTTTATTAACACCATTATTCGCTACAAATTCATTACATAAAAAACTTCCGATGAAGGAATTATTAATGTCAGGCATTATTTTATTCGGTGTTGTTCTCATGCAAGTGGAACACGCTTCATCTTTAGGAATTCGTGAAACCGTTCTATGTGTAGTTCCTGTACTAATTGCGGCGTTTGCATATCCGCTTGGAAATAGAAAGATGATGCAAGTTTGTAAAGGTGAATTAGACGTCTTTCAACGAGTTCTCGGCATGACATTAGCAAGTTTACCATTTTGGTTTTTATTATCTGGTTACGAAGTATCTACAAACGGATTACCGTCAAGCGGCCAAGTTTTTCAATGTTTTATCGTTGCGATTAGTTCCGGTTTAATTGCGACAGTATTATTTTTCTTTGCGACAGATCTTGTAAAAGACGATCCACAAAAATTAGCAACAGTTGAAGCGACACAGTCTGGTGAAGTTTTATTTGCGCTAGTAGGAGAACTCATCTGGCTATCCGCACCAATCCCATCTTCTTTATCTTGGATTGGGATGAGTCTCGTTATTGTCGGCATGATATTGCATAGTTATGTTGCAGTGGTTGTGAAAAAAGAAGAAAAAATAACCGCGTAAAAAGATTAGCTCTTTGCAATAAAGAGCTAATCTTTTTTCATGAAAAGGGATGAGGATATGGTGTTACAACGTGTGGAACATTTAGAAATAGATTCAATTATAAAAGTATTACAGCATGCGATTGGTCCGAGTGAAGCAAGCTTAATAAAAGCCATATCATTGTATCAAAACGATCACGCAGTGCTATATAAATATAGGAGTAAGGCTTGTATAGGTATAGAGTTAATTGATACAAATAAAGCAAGAATATGTCATATAGCGGTTGCGGCAAAATATCGTAATCAAGGAATTGCACTTCAAATGATAAAAGAAATAATTAGAATGTATGAGTTGACATATATAGAGGCTGAGACAGACGATGAGGCAGTCGAATTTTATAAAAAATGTAGGTTTAAGATTGAAAGTTTGGGAGAAAAATATCCGGGGATAGAAAGATTTCATTGTCATTTCGGGAATGAGTAGTTTTGAAATATGTAAAAAATGTAAATTTGCATATTTCGTTTAGTTTGAAAAAAATGATAATTACATTATATAATAAGAATAACTGGAAAAATATAGATGAGAAGAAATTAGGTGTATAACACATGAGAATGGATAAAAGTAAATTTATGAAAATAGCAGCTTCAATAGGGGTATCATCTTTTCTATTAACAGGATGTGCTGATAATGAAGAAGAAAACGCACAGCAAGAAAGTAGTACTGTGAAAACAGATGGTACGAAGCAAGGAAACGAACGAGAGACATTAAATTGTGATGATAAAGCACCAACAACAGAAAATATAGAAAAAGAAGAATTATGTAGAGATATGAACTCACCTGCTACATTTAATAATGAGAGTTCTCATTTGCCAATTCTCCCGTTCGTTGCTGGATATTTATTAGCAAGTAAGACGTCGAATATGTATAATACTACGAAACCAAATTTTATGAAACGACCTTACACAAACAATATTATCCCGTATCAAGAGAAAGATGAGCGCAGGGGTGGCAGCGGTGGTGGATATTACGGTGGCACTAGTAGTAATAATGATTCCTCAAAGAAAGTCGATTTGAATAAACAGCCGAATAATACGAATAAAGTAACGCCAGATTCAAATATATCAAAGCCGTCTACTACACAAACGCCAAAAGTGAATTCTGGTTCAAGTGGTATTGGAAATGCAAAAGCACCAGCTGGATCCTAATTTGAAAGGATAATGGAGAAATGTATACAGAAAAAGAACAGGAAGAGTATATGAAAGTATGGTTTTCTCTTGCAGAAGAGGCAGCTAGAAATGGATTTACATGGCCGAGTTTATTAGAGAAGGAAGAATGGAATCAATATATGGCAACTGGTATGTACCGGATGCCAGTACATACATATACTGCAATTTCTAAAGCGACAGAAGAGATTATGTATGTGTTGTATAGAACGTATCAGTACATTACAAATACGACAGAGCAATTTCAGCAGCTTGGATTTCCACCAGAAACTTGGGAAATCGCAAGAATGAAACATGTTGGTTTATTTTCATATTTTGCAAGATTTGATTTTATCGTAAATCATGACGATATTAAATTAATTGAAGTAAATTGTGATACTCCGACCGGTTATTTAGAACCATCTGTCGCAAATGAAGTATTATGTCGTCATCATGATGTGAATCATCCGAATCATATTGAAGAACATATTGTGCAAGCTTGGGAGCAGATTAAACATGATTACCAAATAACCAAAGATGAAACAATATATTTTACTAGCTACGATTGGCATGATGAAGACCATCAAACAGTTCAGTTTTTAAGAAGTTATTGTTTACAGCAAAAAACGGACTATGTAGGTATACAAGATATCGTTGTCGCAGATGATGGAATATATACACCGAGCGGAGACCAAATTAAATATTTATACCGACTATATCCAATCGAATATTTAGTTTCAGATACTGATAAAAATGGTAAAAGAATTGGTCTACAATTTTTAGATCATATTGCGCAAGGAAGAGTGCAAATTATTAATCCACCCGCTGCGTTTGTTATGCAAAATAAAGGTGTGATCGCATTAATTTGGCAACTTTATGAAGAAGAAACTTTCTTTGAAAAAGAAGAACGAGACATTATTAAGAAATATTTCCTTCCAACTTATTTTACAAATCATCCATTTATAGAAAGAAAAGAATCATATGTTTCAAAACCATTATTTGGTCGTGAAGGCGGCGGAGTATCTATCTTTGAAAATGACGAACTTTTAGCTGAAGATAAAACAAAGTATTACTTCGAACAACGAAAAATATATCAGCAATACGTAGACATGCCTGACCATACGATTGATTCGTGGGATGGTCCGTATACTGGTAAACTACTCATCGGTTCTCACTGTATTAGTGGTAGAGCTGCGGGACTGTTTTTACGAGTAGGTGAAAGAATAACAGGGAATTTATCGATGTTTACTGGGGTTACGATTGAGGGGTAACATATATGTAAACAGGTGATATAGTGTATAGGGAGAGTACTTTCTCAAAAGAAGAAACAGCTAAATGTAATAAACAAAGAGCCCATCATTTTTAATAGGCTCTTTCATATGAGTATAAATTTAAAGTTAAGATTGCTAGAATGAATGTTTTTCTATTGCTGCGAAGTAACACTCTCATTCTTTTTCATTTCGAAAATCTTTTTACCATCTTCATCTACAATTTTAATAGAATCTCTTAGCACATTAACACCAATATACATAACAGGATTTTTATCTTGTCCTTTATTTTTTTCAATATGTAATACAATAACTGATGTATCTTTTTCGTCTTTTATTTTTTTTACTGTAATTTTATCGTTTTTATACTTGTCTCCAAATGCTAAATATATCATCATTTTACCTTCGCTAATTCGATCATTAGAGTAATGAATCATTTTCGGATCTTCTTGCGCTCTTTCATATAAGTTTGTAGGACCAAAGCCGCCTTCGTTGTAGCGTGATTTTTCTAAAGTCCAATAATCCTCATAGTCACTTTTAAATATTGCACATCCATTTAAAGCGATAATTCCTAATACGAGAAAGGATAATATAAGTTTTTTCATTACTTTCACCTTCTTTTATATATTTTAAATAAATATACCATAATTTAACTGTTGTCAATATACATCGAGAAAAGGAGTTTCGTAGTTATTGATTCAATTAAGTTAAAGATTAAGAAAAATATGATAATATATTTATGTATAAGTTTAATAATTCATTACCATTGGATCAAGAATAAACGGAGGCGTCATTGTGAAAATAAATGATATAGTAGCAAATACAACATTTCCAAATACAATTGAAACGATCGCAAAAGATTTGAAGGCATTAGGAATAGAAGAAGGAATGACAGTCATTGTTCATTCTTCATTAAGTTCAATTGGCTGGGTAACTGGAGGTGCAGTTGCGGTAGTAGAGGCATTAATGAAAGTTATTACTGAAAAAGGTGACATTATTATGCCAACGCAAACATCAGATTTATCGGATCCGAAGAATTGGGGAAGGCCTGCTGTACCAGAAGAATGGTGGCAAATTATTAGGGATAACGTTCCTGCATTTGACCCAACTATAACGCCTACTAGGGCGATGGGGAAAATAGTAGAATGTTTTCGTACATATCCAAATGTATTGCGTAGTAATCATCCGCTGAGTAGTTTCGCAGCTTGGGGGCAAAATGCAGAGAGTATTATAAAGAATCATTCGCTTTCATTGAGCCTTGGAGAAGAATCTCCATTACGAAAAATATATGATTTAGATGGTTACGTATTATTAATTGGTGCCGGTTATAATTCTAACACGTCTATTCATTTATCAGAAATACGTGCAGGAGCTCGTGAATTAATAAAGGTAGGCGCGCCTATTTTAGAAGATGGTATAAGAGTGTGGAAAGAATTCGATGAAATGGATTACGATTCTGATATATTTGTAGCGATTGGAAAGGAATTTGAGTATACAGGATCTGTAACGATTGGGAAGGTCGGAAATGCAACGTGCCGCTTAATGAAGCAACGTGATGTAGTTGACTTTGGCGCGGAGTGGTTTCGATCGGAAAATCAGTAAGGGATGGTCAAGATGAAGGAGAAAAAGATATTAATTACAAGTGGCGGTTGTTTGGAAAAGTGGGATCAAGTGCGTGGACATACAAATTTAGCAAAAGGTACGATTGGGAGAATTCTTGCGGAAGAGCTAATCGCAAAAGGTGCACATGTTATATATTTACACGGTTATTTTGCTGAAAAGCCAGTCGATACAAATAATCAATTAGAATTCCATCCGTTTGAGGGAATCGTTGATTTACAAGATAAGCTGAAGAGTATTATTACGCATGAAAAGATTGATGCAGTCATTATGGCAGCAGCCGGATCAGATTGGATTGTAGACAAAATTTGTGATCAAGAGGGAAATGTTCTTGATATGAATGGGAAGATTTCAAGTGATATAGCACCAATTATTCATTTTCAAAAAGCGCCAAAAGTATTAAAACAAATTAAACAATGGGACCCGGAAACAATATTAGTCGGGTTTAAACTTGAAAGCGATATCAGCGAACAAGAACTCATTCAACGAGCAGGCGGAAGAATGGAACAAGCAAAAGCGAATGTAATGGTAGCGAATTCACCACATTCTTTATATTCACGTGGGGCTGTTCATCATGTTATTGGAGAAGATGGTGATGTCAAGTTGTGTAATGGAAAGGATGAAACGGCGAGAGAGATTGTGAGTAGGTTAGAACACTTATGTAATCGTATTACGGCTTTGTAAATTTAAGATTTTAGAAAGAGAAGAAGCCGCATAACATATAATGAATGTAACTAATAGTACCATTGGATGTACATAATGAACAATAGGTGAGGAGTGGATCCTATGGAACAATTATTAAAGCAAGCGATTAAACTTAGAAACGAAAAGAAATATGCGCAGTCGAGAGAAATACTTATGGGATTAACAAATTTTACGAGGGACGCAGAAGTACTTTATCAATGCGCTTGGATACATGATGTGATGGGGCTTGAAACGGAAGCTGTCCCGTATTATGAGCAGGCGATTGCGAATGGACTAGATGGCGAATCGCTTTGTGGTGCTTATATCGGTCTTGGCAGTACATATCGTTGCATAGGGGAATATGATAAAGCGATCGTTGTATTTGAAGCTGGATTAAAGAAGTTTCCTGAAAATGACGTAATGAAAGTGTTTTTATCACTAGCAAAATACAATGTGACAGCGCATGAGGAAGCAATGAAGTTATTGTTAGAGATAGTTGTGAAAGTAGACGAAGTAAAAGAATTCGAACGCACTATTTTATATTATAAAGACCACTTAAATGAAGTCTTTAAATAGAGGAGTGAAGGCATGAACACATTAATTTCGCGAAGGCGAAGGGGGATTTGGTTTGCACTTGTAGCTTTCATTATATTGTCGAATTATTTAGTGTATGCCATTCCGATAACGCCAGTTGTACCGAAAGAAGTAGCACTTGGTTCATTATTAGATTTTATTATTGTAATTCCTGTTATCACATATTTTTTTATAATAAGAAAAAGATATTCGTTAACGTATATCTTTCCTGTAGTAATTGCTGGATATGTTTTCGCGAGATTTATTATACCAAGCGATTATTTACAAGCTTTTTCATTTGTTTCTTATATTATATTGGCTGGAGAAATTGCTTTTGTAGGGCTAGAACTATTCATTCTATATAAGATTGCTAGAAATTTGCCAAAGATTATACGAGGGTATAAAGAGTATAGAAGAGAATATTCATCATTTTCCTATGCGATTGACAAAGCACTTGACGCTACAATGAAAAGAAGTGTGGCAGTAAATGTAATTGTTTCAGAGTGTAAGTTACTGTACTATGCATTCTTTTCGTGGCGTGCAAAAGTTCAAGAAAGTGAGTTTACCTATTCATATCATAAAAAAACAGGTGCAATAGGCGTTTATGTAATGCTTATTCACGCGACATTAATTGAAAGTATTGGTTTTCATTATTTATTTCATCAATGGAATCCAGTTATAGCTTGGATTTTACTTATTCTTAATTTATATGCGATGTTTTATTTTTTAGCTGAAATCCAAGCGATTCGTAAAAATCCAATTATAATAACTGAAGAAAGTGTGGTTCTTCAAATTGGCTTAGGAAAGAAAATTATTGTCCCATATACGCAAATTGAGGGGATTATTTTTTACAAAGGTGGACCATTAACGAAAGAAGAAGAAAAAGAGACTCTTGAAGCAACTGTTTTGGAATTTATTAAAGAACCTGCTACGTTTGAAATAAAGTTAAAGGAGCCGATAAAAGCACAATTGTTATATGGCTTTTCTAAAAATGTCAGGCGTGTTCATTTAAATGTTGATGATGATCGGAAATTTTATGATACGCTTATGGAGAAGTTAAAGAATGAATAAAGTTCCGAACTATCATCGTGCATTTGGGGTATACGGAATTTGTATCAAAAATAATAAAATGTTAGTAATCGATACAAGTAAGGGACCGTATAAGAATCGTTACGATCTTCCAGGTGGAAGTTTAGAAGAAGGAGAATCGCTATTAGCCGGACTTCATAGAGAAATTTATAATAAAAGGGGAAATTTAAAAAGAATGGATATAGCTTGCTTACAGCAGCTATTGAAACTATAGAAAGAAAAATACGGCATGATTCCACATTGGTGAAATGATAGCTGATGCATATGCAATAAAAAAATAGTGATAAATAAAAAACCAGCAAGCTTTAAGTGTGCTGGTTTTCATCGTAAACTACTGAAAAATATGGTAAAATTAAGAGGTAACTTATGGTACGGTTGGTTGTTCAGTTATCACTTCTCCGAATAGAAGGGAGGTGATAATAAATGAGTGAAATTGCGTTGTTATTGCAAGGTGGACTGTTTCTCGTTGCATTGTTAACGTTCGTTGTCGTTTTAATCGACAAGCTCAAAAAATAACAACCCACCTATGCCTATAGAATGTGGGTTGTTTTGTTTGTACGAAACAAATAGGATAAATGAACAATCCAATCTGCTAAGTTACGTAGACTAGTGTGTAGCCGCACACTAGTCTATTTTATTTATACACAATTTATCATTGTTTTATGTGATTGTATTGTTCTTCTCATACTTATTATAACATAGTGTCTTTTCATCAAGAAAGGAGACCGTATGTTCTTGTGTGGATTAAATAGAAGGTTTCATACTTTTTTCTTTAAATAAACTATCCATATATTCTTTCAAGCTCTCAATATAAAATGTTTGTTCCGCTACATGATTTACCCCGACAATTGGTGATGGGAGTGCATATCTTTTACCGGATAAATGGACAACGACATCAAAAATATCGAATAGGCGGATGAAACAGAAGAGGCCATCTTTATCACTAAGTAATATAAAGTAGTGATTGTCACTCTTAGTATTTAATGTATTCCATAATGAACTTTTACTTAAATCACGAACAATACTTTTTTCTTTTAATTCGATAAAATCGGCATTCGATATAATAGTAGAGATATCAATTGCATCTGGATCATCAAAATAACCATCAATTGTCTGTACGGCGAAAGTATAAGCCATTTTTAGTACACTCATCTTATATTTTCGATTGTCTAAAAGTAGTTCTCGTTGGATAGAACTAGCGACCTTTGTTACACGTTCTTCTTTCCAAATTTCATTATGTAGTGAAATGTCATGTTTTTTACATAGTTTCATAATTAATGAGTTGGAATAATGGATTTCATCATTCGTTTCAACTGTATCAGTTTCAGCAGCTGCTAACTCTTGACCATATTCATTCGTATATAGAGGAGAATCAATTTGTTTTTTCATTTGTTCAATCTTATATTGACTCAGTTTATGTCGAATTAATGGGCGATCAACATTTGTTATCATATGTTCATGACAGGAATCACAAATTGAATTTGTAAAATAATATCCACATAAAATCTCTGGGATGACATGCTGTTCACTAAGTTCTTTCGTTTCTTTTCTGCAAATGATGCATTGCGTCATATTTATCACCTTTATCTGCAAATTTGTCTGTACTCTCATTGTAGTGTATTTAATGATATTTTGGAATATTGTAGAGGAAAATATAATGTAAAATTCATGATTGTTTTGGTACAATAAAGAGAAGTGCTAGTTTAAAGGAGGCCGTTTTTTTGAAATCGAAAGTGCACTTTTGGACATTAGAAGTGCTAATGGTTGTAGGAATTATATTTATTTGCACAAAAATATCATTTCTATTTCAGCCAATTGGTATCTTCATCTCAACATTATTTTTCCCAATTTTAATCGCTCTGTTTTTATACTTCATTTTCAATCCTGTCTTAGTCTTTTTAGAGGATAAAAAAGTACCTAGAAGTTTAGCGATTTTACTGTTATATCTTTTTATTATTTCATTAACTGGAGTTGCGATTGGAGTAGTCGTTCCAACCATTTCACAACAGCTAATGGATTTAGTAAAAAATATGCCGCTTTATATTAAAGAGGGAAAAATATACATACAAGAATTATCTCACCATAGGCTATTTGAATGGCTAGCTACACAAAATTACGTTTCAATTGAAACAATTGAAAAGAATGCAATTGAATATTTAAAAGAAATACCAAACACAATTACGTCGAGTGCAACGGCTTTATTTGGTATCATCACAAATGTTGCATTAGTAATCTTTACAGTACCGTTCATTTTGTTTTATATGTTTAAAGATGGACATGCATTTCCAAAGAAGGCTGTTAGCTTATTGCCAGAGTCTTACCGTGAGGAAGGACTTCGCATTATAAAGGAAACGAATGAAACGTTGTCTGCATATATTCAAGGTCAAGCGCTCGTTTGTTTATTTGTAGGTGCATTTACATTTATCGGTTATTTAATTATCGATTTGCCATATGCTTTCGTTTTAGGGATTATCGCAGCATTCACAAATATTATCCCAAACTTAGGACCGTTTATTGGGGCCGCACCAGCAGTTATTGTTGGATTATTTGTATCTCCCATGCAGGCCGCTTGGGTAATCGTAATTGTAACGATTGTACAGCAATTTGAAAGTAATATCATTTCACCGCGTATTATGAGTTCGAAGCTAAACATTCATCCGTTGACAATTATCATCCTTATTTTAGGGGTAGGTAACTTTGCTGGAATTATCGGAATGATTTTAGCAGTACCAGTTTATGCGGTAACGAAAACAGTTGTCTCAAACTTAGTGAGATTGTTTAAAACGAAACGAAGTAATCGAAAATAGAGTGGGATAAAAAAGACGCATCGCTTATAAAGTGATGTTTCTTTTTTTTATCCTGCATTAACTGCTCGTAAAAGCCCGATTGGTGTGGGCTAATAATCAGCGGGGGATGGAAAAAAACTGATTAAAGTTTCACTTTTTATGGACACCCGCATTAGAGTTTGTGCAAAAATTCATTCGCAAGCCTTAAAAGGGTATTTACAGTCTTGGAAATATTGGAATTGGCTAATACATCATGATGAAAGCATAAATTTTAATTAAGGATAATAACAAAAATGCCTGTTTTAAATAGAGAGAATAGGCATTTTTGTTATATATTTTTTATATATCAAAACAAGCGAAATATCTTTATAAAATAATCTTATTTAAGCTATGTGGAATCCTTCTCCATAATCCAAATCATTTTTTTACATCGCGCTCTTAACATCTCAATCTTCTCCTTTCATTATATTTTAGGTTAATAATTATAGATGGGTATAATATTTGCTTCGACGATCGTGGATGTCATCCATAATTTGTTTATATTGTTGTTCTTGTTTTATTTCAGATTCAGATAAAGGTTTCTTCTGAATGGTAATTGTTAAAAAAAATACGTGAAATTTCATAAATGAATTCCTCCTTTCGAAAAGGAATTATAGGTGGCTACAGTAAGGACTTTGACGTTCTTTTACTTCTTCCATAGCCTTATTGATTTGATGTTCATGTAACATTTCAATTTCTGAAAACTTATTTTTTTGAATGGTAATAGTTAAAAAGAATACTCGGAATTTCATTAGATTATTGCCCCTTTATATTTTATTTTAGTACATACGGTGGTAATAAGCGGATTGACGCTCTTTTACTTCACCCATAATTTTTTTAATCTGTTGTTCTTGTAAAATTTCATTTTCAGAAAATTTACGTCTGTGAATATTGATAGTTAAAAAGAATACTCGAAATTTCATTAGATTATTGCTCCTTTTAGAAAATATTTTTAATACATTTGAGTATAGTAAGAACTTCTAAGGTTCGTTATTTTATTCATAGTTTTTTTAAAGTGATGCTTACGCAAAATTTCATCTTCAGACAGAGTTTTTTTCTGAAGTGCAATTGTAAAAAAGAAAATATGAAAGGTCATGCATGAATTCCTCCTTTCAACAAGGAATTACAGGTGATCGCAATAAAGTGTTTGGCGCTCCTTTACTTCATCTATAGCTTTTTCAATTTGTTCATTATGAATCATTTCAGATTCAGAAAATGTATTTCTTTGAATCGTAATACTTAAAAACAATACGCGAAAAGTCATCGAATGTTGCTCCTTTCTTAAAAAAATAATGTAAGAGACTAAAAAATCGCACAAAAAAGCCACAGGAAGATACAGTTCTCCTATGGCTGGGCATGGAAAAGCCACAGGAAAGTATACGACCTCCTGTGGCGAATTGGTTAATTAAAGAAAACACCGTACGATTTTCAATTCTCCATTAGGGTGGTCGAACTTATATTTAATTGTAAAACAGATACTAATGCGGCATGTAATTGTAATTTCATCATTTCATTCGACCTCCTTTTAGAATATTTTTCTTACGTTAGTAAGTATATACAATTAATGGATAATTGTAAACCTAAAAAACGAAAATTTTTAATTTTGATTAAAATGCGTATATTTTGAAGAGGTTTTTAAAACGTATATTGTATGAATTGGATTATAACTAACAACATAACTTTTCTTGGGGGTGTCTAATGAAACATATACATAAACTATTGGTTGTTATGCTAACAATTTTTTTACCTGAGCAATTTATATATTTGTCAAACCTTCTTTGGAGCACTATCATAAAATTCACCAAAAACAACGTAGAGAGGCGGTATAGGGGGGAGTGCACATTCTACCGCAACACCGGAAGCATCAGCTATTAATATTCAAAAATATGAGTCTCAGCTGATACATAATATGCTGTAATTATTTAGAATAGATGACCACTTAGCAAACGTGAAAAATAAAATGCTTCAAGCAAGAGAAACAACCCTTGCGAAACAGGAAAATTCTTTTATTGAAGTATAAGTATTAGATAAAAGAATTTTCCTGTTTTTTTAGCATACGATAATTATTTAGGATTTTGCGTAAGTAGGACGCATTGTTTATCTACATTCTGATTTTCTTAATCTATAAAATTTGAAATCATCGTTATATTTTCAGGGTGTATACAATATATAAATATAAGTAATCTTTAGAAAATCATCATGATCAAATTTTCCAGAATGTATGGTATAACTGTTTCTTGAATGATTTTGGATCAATATAGTGATGTCGAAAATATAAGTAGGACTTATATAGTAGATTGAAAAATTCAGGTCTTGTTGTGAATTTGGATAATGCTCTGAAATCATACATGTAGAATGCATTTTATGAGGTGTACGTTCATTATATTTTTTTAAGATATATTAAGTTGCATTTAAATTTTATAATTGGATGCACAATCGATTTATCACTTTTTCAGGTGTGTGATTTAACTCATGAATAAAAGCTGGTACATTTTTGAATCTCATGAACTGATGAATAAAAAATGTTATGAATGAGGTATGATTTGAGCCATTTTCATAATCCTTCAATTAGATTTAAATCCGGACTGTAGGGAGGTAAAAACATCAATTCTAAGCGATGTTGATGTTTATTTAAAAGATGAAAAAGGGACAATGTTTGGGAGGTATTTAAATCAATGGGAAAAGTTGGTATATGTGCTGCGATCACAGGTTCAATGACAACAAAAGAAACAATGCCCGGTCTCCCTGTTACTGTGGATGAGATTGTCCAATGTGCGTATGAATGCTCTGTTGCAGGAGCTGCGATTGTTCATGTCCATGTTCGTGACAAAAATGCAAGACCTTCTTTGGATGCGTCATTATATAAGGAAGTGTTGACTGGAATTCGTGAAAAATGCGACATTTTAGTATGCATTTCTACTTCAAATCATCTTGTCGATATACCGGATAAAGAACGGATCAAGTTAATGGAATTAAAACCGGACTTAGCATCACTAGAAGTGACTTCCCTCAAACGACCTGACGGCGGTATTAGAAACTCGAAAAAATTTGTTAAAGATATCCTTCAAGCTATGAAACAGTATGGTGTTAAACCAGAATTTGAGATATTTAATCCGAAAATGTTAAAAGAACTATGGCGCCTGGTTGAGCGAGGTGTTATTGAAGACAATGCTTTTATTCAATTCGTCATTGGTTCAACCGGTGGGATGAAGCCTGATTATAAAAATATTCAATGGATTCTCGATTTTGTTCCAAAAGGTTTTACTTGGTCTGCCGCTGGTATTGCAGGAATGCAGTTACCGGTAAATTTTATTTCCATTTTAAATGGCTGTGATGTGATTCGGACAGGTATGGAAGACAATCGTTATTTTTTAAAAGGAATTCCTGTGAAAAATAATTCGGAATTTGTAAATAGGGCCGTAGCAATGATTCAAATGCTTGGCTGTAGTGTGGCTGATTCCTCTGAAATGGCAAAAATATTGGGAGTAAAGGGACGAAAATATGATTAAAATTGCACAGCCACATATTGGTCAAGAGGAAATTGATGCAGTTAGTACTGTACTGAGAAGCGGGCTATTAGCAAGCGGAGAAAATGTCTTGCAGTTTCAAAGAGAGTTTTCTCAGTATCTGAACCATGAATATTGTATTGCGACTTCTTCTGGGACAACAGCTTTAGAAATTGCCCTTAGAGCCCTTGGAATCAAAGAGGGGGACAAAATCATTACCACAGCGTTCTCATTTATAGCGACATCCAACGTAATTGTACACGCTGGGGGAATTCCAATTTTTGTGGATATTGATGAAATTACAATGAATATCTCTGCTGAAAGCATTGAACATATTCTTCAAGAGCAAGCAGGTATTAAAGCTATTGTAATTGTTCATTTGTTTGGACAAAGTTGTAATATGGAAAAAATCAAAGAAATTGCAAGCAGATATCAATTACTGCTTATAGAAGACTGTGCGCAGGCGCATGGAGCAGAATGGAAAGGTCGTAAATTAGGAACTTTCGGGGATGCTGGTACGTTCAGTTTTTACCCAACAAAGAATATGACAACTACTGAAGGCGGTATGGTGGTTTTCAAGGATGAAAATGCAGCAGGAATTGCAAGTCAACTGATTCAGCATGGTATTAAAGAAAGAAATCAATTTGAATTCATCGGATATAATTATCGTATGAATGAAATTTCAGCGGCAATTGGTTTATGTCAACTAAAAAAGCTGGAACATTTCAACTCAGTTAGAAGAGAAAATGCAGCTTTTTTTGATGAAAACATTAATCATTGTAATATTATCAAACCGCAGGAAGTTCTCGGAGTAAAGCATGTGTATAATCAGTATACATTACGTATTTTGAATGGGAGAAGGGATGCATTTATTACATATATGGAAAAGGAGGGGATCGTAACTTCCATTTATTATCCCTATACGATTCCAGAACAAGTCTGTTATAGATCCATTGATTTTCTCCCGAAAGAATATGATAAAAAACTTGAAGTTACAAACATAATAAAACATCAAGTAGTCTCAATACCTGTTCATCCTGGATTAATGCAAGACCAAATAGAGCATATTGTTACTACAATTAACAGGTTCTAAGTACGCGTACTAGAAAATAGTCTCAAGAAAGTTGGTGAAATGTATTGAGGATTGGATTGATTGGGTTTGGAAAATGGGGGCCGAATATTGCAAAAGAAATAGCATTGAATAAGAACATGCGGCTTTCTGCAATTTGTGATACCAATGAACATCGAATACAAGCTGCTGAGGATATCTATGCAAAAAACAAAGGTGTTTTTATATCGACAAATTACCGTGCACTGTTATGCGACAAGATTGATGCAATCGCAGTAGCTGTGGGGGTGGAGAACAGTTTTGAAATTGCAAAAGATATATTGCTTGCTAACAAACACTTATTTATTGAAAAACCATTTGCGATGACATGTGAACACGCAGTGGAGCTTCAAAGCATTGCAAATCAGAGGGGTCTCACGATTCATGTTGACCACATCATGGTTTTTCATTCTGCGATAAAAAAAATTAAATCCAGTATGATGAAATCTAGCACGATGATAGAATTTGAGACAACAAGAAATACGATTGGGCAGTACAGTGTGCTTGCTGAAATACTTTGGGATTTGGCAGTTCATGATTTGGCTGTCCTGGATTACTTGTTAGATGGTCAAGAGTTCGATCTTCTAGATATAGATTATCATTCTAATGAAATAACTTTAACTCTGAGTTGCAATTTAATTTTAGGACGTATTAAAGTGGGGCAAAATGCGAGGGCCAATGAACGTCATACAAAAATTAGTTTTGCCGAGAAAGAAATCTATTTTGACGAATTGGACGATAGAAAGGTATTCACCATCTACAACAAAGATAGAAACGGCTATCTATGCAATCCAATCGACCAAATCTATGATGGACCCAGTGCACTGACAAGAAGTTTAACTCATTTTATGGACTGTGTGCATCGTCGTAGAAAATCAATTTCAGGAGGGGAACAAGCGATTCGCTGTTTAAAAGTAATTGAGAAGGCTGACAAGATGATGAAAACGGAGATGCAAAAAAAATGATTCATGAAAGCGCGTATATAGGCAAGAAAGTAATTATAGGGGAAAGAGTGAGCATCGGCGAATTTTCAATTATCAGTGATGGTGTACAAATTGGTGATGGAGTAACCATATGTAGCCATACAAAGATTCATGCATCCACTTCCATTGGAAACGATACATTTATAGGAAGTTTTTGTTCAATTGGTGCCCTACCTAATCTCAAAGGTTTTGACGCATCAACCGAATCCGGACTTATTATTGGTTCAAACAATATGATTAATGATCATACAGTCATAGCAAGGTCCAAAGATTCAGGCGGCAATACTATCATTGGCGATTGCAATCATATCGGTCACGGTGCTTACATAGGCCATGATGCAATCATTGGAAAATCAACCATATTATCGGCCCATGTACGGATTTCCGGGTACACCCAAGTCGATGATTTTGCTCATATCGGAATGTCTGCTTTTATACATCAGTTTACTAACGTGGGCAAATATGTAATGATTGGTGCATTGGCAAAAGTGGTCCGGGATATTCCGCCTTATTTTCTAGTAGACGGCAATCCTGCGCTGATTAAAAAAATAAACAAAGTTGGTTTGGAAAGACAGGGATTCACTGTTGAACAGATTTATCAGCTTGAATGTATTCTAAAAGCATTTGCAAGCAGTTCCTATCCTGCTTTGAATACTCAGAATCGAGTGAAGCTGATGAAGCAATTTCAAGCATGTGAGATGTTCTCAAAGTTGATGCAGTTTATTGATGATTCAAAAAGAGGGTGCATAAGAATTGATGTATAGCGAGGTCACCCGAAAAATTCTTAATAGTTTAAAAAATAAGGATTGCGTGATTTCATTTTGTCATGACGATTACCGTAAGGTTACCGGGGGCGCACAAAAATACGAATTAGAGCAACAAAAAATGATGAATGATCGCAGCATTTCTTTTGTGGCATTATTCACTGATAGTAATCAAGATGAGAGTAAAATCGGACCTAATAATTTGCTTGTTGAAATTGTGATTGATGGTGAAACGACTTGCTTTTTGGCAGCATGGCAAGTGGGAGATTGTTTCGGAAAGCTTATTGCTGAGAAAAAAATCAATCTCTTACGCATTTTTCTTAACAGCTTATATAATATGAATATAGCGATGATTGATAGGATCATCAGCAGAATAAAAGAAACAAAAGATATAGAAACCCTTCATATCATGCATGATTATTACTCTATTTGTCGTAATATTTTTTTGTTTTATAATGACGAAGAATTTTGTGGTCCGGCATCTGTCGCATCACCGCGGTGCTCAGCCTGTCGTTATGGGGAAGGTCGCGAAGAGCATTATGATAGCATGAATGAGCTATTTATCAAACATAAAATAATAATTGTAGCACCCTCGGAAAACGGGAAACGGATTTTTTTACGGGCATTTCAGCATCTAGAGAAAAATGTTCGCGTTGTTTCACATCAGAATATGCTACCATCGAAGAATACCCTTGCTGGCTATTCAAATGTAGATCGTAGAATTAGAGTCGCATATATTGGCTATCCCTTCCAATATAAAGGCTGGGATGCTTGGGTAAAGTTGAATGGTATTTCAAATAAATCCGATTATGAATTCTATCATTTTTCATCCTTAGATCAATCCTTACCTGAGACGATTTTTGTTGACACTAGTTTTCACAATGGTTCTAAGAAGGATACAACATCAAGGTTAATAGAACATGAAATTGACGTTGTTCTTCTGTGGTCAATTTGGTTTGGTAACTATAATTACACCTATTACGAAAGCTTGGCAGCAAACTGTTTTGTTATCACATACAAAGACAGCGGCAATATTGCAGACCAAACAAAGCACTTTAAAAACGGACTCGTTTTGGATTCTGAGCAAGAACTAATTGAATTGTTTAACAATACGGAAAAACTTAAAAAGTGCATTACTACGTACAAAAATTCTAATGAGATCTACCAAGTAGTTGTCAATAATGAACTGGCAGACGAACTTATGGATCAGAGACTTTCAAAAAAATTTCCTTAGATCATTTGTAATATTTTTTTTACGTTTCATAGATACTTGCATGATCATGCCTAAGTCCACAAACTTTGTCATTAAGCGCTGTACAGTGTATTTCGCTTGAGCATACAAGCTATCATTTAGGACAGGTGGTAGATCGAACGAAAGCCTTGAAAGGACAAAAATTTAATTTTTGCCAAAATGGTTTAAATGAGAAGAATGTAAGGTTCATGATTGAAAATATGGAAATTTTTTCGAAAGAGAGTCATTCATTAAAGAATGACTCCTTTTTTTGAAGAAATTTATGGAAAAAGACATATTGATGTGATATGGTTAATTACATAAGTAATGAACCTATGAACCTAAGGTGGTGAAGTTGTGAAACCAACACTTGAGCAAAATAAATTAATATACATACAAATTGCAGAAACAATTGAGGCGGATATTTTAAAAGGGATATTGCTTGAAGAAGAACAAGTTCCATCGACAAATCAATTTGCGAAGATGTTACAAATTAATCCAGCTACTGCTGCAAAAGGGGTAAATCTATTAGTAGATGAAGGCATTTTATATAAAAAGAGGGGGATTGGAATGTTTGTTGCGAATGGAGCAAAAGAAGTGGTATTAAAGAAGCGACAAAATGCTTTTATGACTGAGTATTTACCAAAGGTGTGGGAAGAAGCGAAAGTTCTTGAAATCTCGAAAGAAGAATTAATGAATATGATCCATAAAATTACGAAGGAAGGAGAATGAAAATGATTGCACTTGAAACGAAAGATTTATCCAAAAAGTATAAAAAGAAAGTAGCTGTAGATCGAGTAGCAATTTCATTAGAAAAGCATAAAATATATGGTTTGCTTGGAAGAAATGGAGCTGGGAAAACAACATTATTACAACTTCTTTCCGGACAAATTGTTTCAAATAGAGGAAGCGTATCTATATTTGGTGAAAATGTTTTTGAAAATAGTAAAGCAATGCAAAATATTTGTTTTGTAAAAGTAAAGGAAGAAGTTCATGTAAGCTATAAAGTGAAAGAGATTTTTAGGCTTTGTAATATGTTTTATAAAAATTGGGATCAAGCTTATGCCGAAGAACTTGCGAAAAAATTTCAGCTTAATGTGAAAGAAAAATATCATAAATTATCACATGGTATGCAGACCGTTGTTGGAATTATTCAAGGGTTGGCAAGTAGGGCTCCAATTACAATTTTCGATGAACCAACTACTGGTTTAGATGCAGCGCACCGGGAGTTGTTTTATAGTTTGTTGTTGGAAGACTACGGGGAGCATCCTCGAACAATTATTTTATCAACTCATTTAGTAGAAGAGATAGTCCACGTTATCGAGGATGTGATTATACTAAAAGACGGGGCGTTAGTTGTTCAATCATCAGTGGAAGATTTGTTGCAGCAAGGTCATACTATTTCAGGGCAAAAGGATACAGTGGATGAGTTTTTAATTAATAAAACTGCTGTGAATCGAGAGGTTTATGGAAATAAAGGGATTGCTGTTATATGGGGAGAGTTTTCTACTAAAGATTATCATTTTATTGAAAAAGAAGGCTTAGAAGTTGATGGGATCACACTGCAAAAATTATTTATTCATATGACGGATGGTGATATAAGATGACAATGTTAATAAAGCAATTACAATTACATATAAACTTTCATTATAAAGCTATTCTTATATTTTGGATTGTAGCGTTACTTATAAAAGGAACAACGAGTGCAGTAGATTTAAAGGGAGTAAAAGTAGGGTTTTTACATGATATCTTAAATAATTCGTCTATTGCAATCGCAATATTTATGGTAGCAAGTACTTTCATTATACAGGATGATGTATTTCGTTTAGCTGTTTCGTTTGGAGTGACTAGAGTGCAATTTTTTATGGGATCAGTTTGTTATATTATATTACAATCTGCATTGTTTTCATTTCTTCAAGTGGTTCTTTTACAGAATACATTGTATATTACAGAGAATGCTAGTTTAGGAGGAAACTCAGTAGTACAGTTCTTTGTACAATTTTTATTTTATGTTACAATCGCAACTTTTTTTCAAGTAGTAGTAATTATTAAGCAACGATTTCAGTGGATTGGTCTTATGATTGGTGGGACCCTTTTATTAGTAACGATTAGTGTACTCTATGGAGAGGCAGGAATAAAAGGATTAGTATTTACAAGTAATACAACCTTGATAGAAATCCCTTATTTTATCGGGATTTCAATTGGCTTAACTATATTCTACTTTGTCATTGGCAGCATATTTATTCGTAAAGTCTCATTTGAACAAACGGTTTAAAATATTATTAGATAAATATTTTAGGGGAGAAGGAAAAATATATGGGAGATACCTCTTCATTAATAACAGTTTTTCTATGTGTTGCATTACTAATTCTTTGGCGACGTTATCGTTCGATGTATAGGCCGATAAAGGGAAATGGAAAACGAATTTTGTTGTCGTTACTATTTTTAACTCCTGGAATATTGCTGTTTTTCGGTCCTGTTCATCCAGCCATTTTACAAGTTAGCTTAGCGATATTATTTGGAGTTCTTTTCGCAATCCCACTTATTTTTCTCACAAACTATGAGCGAAGAGAAGATGGAAATATTTATACAAAAAAAAGTGCCACCTTTTTAATTACTTTTATCGGAATTGTTATTTTAAGATTTGGTTCAAGACAATATATCGTTGACTTAGATCAGCAAACGATAGGTTTATTATTTTACGTAGTTGCAGTATCTTATATTATCCCGTGGAGGATTGCTTGTTATATAAAATTTAGGAAAGTTTGGCGGGGGGAATAGTAATCATGCTTTATAAAAATAAAAACTTCTTATTTGAGAAGTTTTTATTTTTATAGTTTTTTTGCTTGTAATATAAGTCCAAAATTTCAAAGGATCTCATATGAATATTTACAACGTATTTAAATTGAACGTATTTTTAGGAAATATATAGCGGTACTGTTTTCCTATGAAGTGAAAAGTACCTTGCCATATGATGATTATATCAAATATTTTGATGAAAAGTGGAGGATTTAGAAATGCGTACGATTTTACTGTTTCTAAATAACATGCCCATTGATGAAATAGAGAGTATTAGAGAAAAGCATGATCTTTTATTCGGATTCATTCCGCCGCATATTACAATTGTATTTCCGTTTGAAAGTACAATTTCGAATGATGAGTTGGAAGCGTATATTATGAATATATCAAGAGGGACTCGTCCGATAGAAATTGAGTTTGCTAGTCGGATAAGCAGTGAGGGAGAGTATTTGTTTTTGGAAGTTGAAAGAGGGAAAGAGCAAATAGAAGAACTGCACGATAGATTATATACAGGACCACTGCGACAATTTTTGAGAACGGATATTCCGTACATACCACATGTGACAGTTGGGAGAAAAGATAGTGCAGAGTTAGCTGCTGAAATAGTAAAGGATATTCCTAGTTTTAGTGAGAATTTGAAATGTGTAATTGAAAGGATTAGTGTGGAACGAATAGGAGAGAATGGGGAATCGATTATTGAATTTGAGGTATTATTAAAAATATAAAAAGCTGACAAAAATCAGCTTTTTTAATTTGTAACGTGAAGCAAAGCGCCAATCGCACCACTATAACCGTCATCTTGTAAAAAGACTGGTATTTTGTTTTGATATTCTGTGTAGCTACTTATAATGTTTTGAAGTTGTATATTATTACATAGGGTAGAACCGATATATACGATATGGTTAATGTTTTTTGTCTCAGCGAACTGAAGGCTTAAAGCAGTTACGACTTCACCAACAAGGCCTTGAAGGGTGGAGATGAAGTCTGACTTTGTATGATTTGTTTCAGTCATAATAGCTTTTCCAAAATTACTAGCTGTTAAGCTATTATCGATAGGGGAGAGAATACCGTTATAAATATCTCCAACTGTTATATCTAGATTTTTTCTTGAACCTATTGTTGTATGGCGGATGACTTCTTCGAAAGAATCTATATTTGTTAATAGTTTTGTAAGTCCCATAAGTGTACCGCCGCCAACTCCAGTTCCTCCGGCACGAACATATTGATTGTCATGAACGTAGTGAATGGAAGTGCCTGTGCCGATATTTGTTAAAACAAAGGTATTTATAGAGTGTCTTCCTTCCTTTAGTATATAACGCACACCTGTTAGCGTAGCCTCAAATTCGTTTAATTCTACTGTTTCATATGAATCCGAAAGTAGTTTTTGTAATTGTTTAGCTTTACCACCTGTAACGCATAACTTTGTAATTACATTATTTTTATGAAGCCACGCTTTAATTTTATCTTGTTCATTTGAATAAAATCTTTCAAATGATAATTTTTTCTTTTCATTAAAGTAAGCGACCTTTGTTAATGTTCCTCCAGCATCAATACCGACAACATTTCCCATTTTCCTACCCCTTACTATGTAATTTGTTTACTCAGCTTGGTATATTAATAGCTTTTCAATTGTAACGATGGATTGACCGTTTACAGATGCAATTCCTTTACCGAGAATAAAATCTCTTCGTTCACGTGTTAGTTCATAGTGTAAGTCAAGTTTATCACCGGGATACGCTTTTTCATGGAATTCTACCCTATCTAATGAGGAGAGAAAGCCTAGTCCTTCAGATTCACTTGTGCTTACAAATGCACTAAGTTGAGCAAGTGCTTCTACAATTAACATGTGAGGCATATAATTTTGATTTTCGTTAATGAACCATTCGTTATTTGTAATTCGTTTATATCCTGTACCGGATTGACCTTCTTTCATATCTGTAATGTTATCGATCATTAAAAATGGATATCGATGGGGAAGTGTATCTTTAATATTCATATATACCTCCAATTAAAATAATACCCCTGCTAATAGTAAGCAGGGGAGTTGTAATTAATTTTTAACCAATTCATCTGCTTTTTCAAGAGAGAAAATGCCGCTATTTCTAATGTTTTCAACAACTTGTTGTAATACAGATTTATCTTGAACGAGTGCAATACGGACAAAGCCTTCACCGTGAGGTCCAAATGCATGACCTGGGGTTACAACAACATTTGCACGATCCATTAGTGCGTAAGCGAATTGTAATGAAGTCCATCCTGTTGGTATTTCAGCCCAAACGAACATACTTCCAGCAGGTTTATCAACATCCCAGCCGAAAGAGGCAAATCCATCAACTAAAGTATCTCTACGTTCTTGGTAAATACTGCGGTTTTTCTCACAAAAATCAGCGCCTTGTCGTAAGGCAACTGAAGCCGCCTTTTGAATTGGTAAGAACACACCGTAATCTGTGTTCGATTTGAATTGTGTAAGCGCACCTACAATTTCTTCATTACCAATCATATAACCGATACGGCTTCCTGCTAAACTATAACTTTTAGATAAGGAATTAATTTCTACACCAATTTCTTTTGCACCAGGAACAGATAAGAAACTAATTGGTTTTTTACCATCGTAATAAAATTCAGCATAAGCGAAATCATGTACAACAATAATGTTGTATTTTTTTGCAAAGAGGATAACTTCTTTAAAGAAATCTTCATGAGCCATTGCTGGGACAGGGTTTCCTGGAAAATTTAATATCATCATTTTTGTTTTTTTAGCGATTTCTTCTGGGATATCCTGTAATTTAGGTAAGAAATCATTTTCTTTCTTTAAAGGCATGTAATAAGGTGTTGCACCAGCCATTTGAATTCCTGTTTCATAAGCTGTATATCCAGGGTCTGGAACTAAAATTAAATCTCCTGGATTTGCGTAAACCATAGGTAAATGAACGAGCCCATCTTGTGAACCCATTAATAATAAGACTTCACGATCTGGATCTAATATGACGTTATGATTGTTGTTGTAATATTCAGTTACTGCTTCATGAAAATCTTGAATACCTGTTAATGTATATCCATAACTTTCTTTTTCACTTGCTGTATGTACCATAGCTGCTCTTACAAAATCAGCAGGAGGCATATCTGGATTCCCGATACTTAAATCAAACATTTTGTGACCTGCTGCAATTTTCTCTTTTTTATAGGCTGCTAATTCACTAAATATAGAAGATTGAAATGCTTTCATTCTTGTTGCTAACGTATAAGTCATCAAAACCCCTCCTAAAAACAGTGCTTTCATTTGTATGGTTTTTATTATTCTGAAAACACATGAATATATTTTATCATTTTTTTACGAAAATTAAAACGATTGACAAATTAAGAGGGAGGGATTAGTTTATTTTAAAATGAACGAATTCCAGAAATTAGGTTTACTTCCCGATCCGGTGGTTGTTTTCTATTTTTCTGGAGTAGGAAAGGCATATTTTCAAGAGAGGAACTTTTAAATTTCGAAATAAAATGACGCAGAGAATATATTCTGCGTCATAGATGGTGAAATACGGAATTGATTTTGTGTGAGTTGATTTTAGAAGGTTGTGAATTCTAGTGATCACTTGCTTGTTTTTTTATATGTACACATTTTATCAGCGTCTATAAAGTAGATATTTAATTTACCATCGACATTTTTAATGGATTGATTAGATGTAAAAGAGTTACCATAATCAATGTGATACGTATTTGAATTTTTTACATATGTTCCTTTATATAAATCTTCTTTTTTATTATTTGTATACATTTCTACTAAGTGTTGAGTAATGTTTTCCTTATTTTCTTCTTTTACAACTGTTTCAAACTTATAATATACAGGACATTCACCATTTTTGTTATCAATTACTTCCCAAGAACCGTATATATCATTATTATTACAACCACTTAATAGAATTAATAGGATCGGAAACAGAAATAGAATCTTTTTCATTTTGTACTCCTTTCTTCTTAGCTTTTAAATATATGAATACGATATAAATATTGTAAAAAATGAAGTTTAAAATTTTATAAAGAAATACTAAAGTTTACATGAAAATATTAGGAATTTGCGAAGGTGTAATTATAATGAATTAGGAGAGGGGAAAAGTTTTACATTTCCATTCCAAACAGAATATAAGTGTTTCGATTTAAGAAAGATCTGTACTATAATTATAAAAGAAGGCATAATTAAAGGGCATGAGCCCAGTATAATACCGGATCTATGCCCAAGAATCTATCTTATGAAATAACGTATCTAACTTTCTAGAGTGCACTTCACAAGGCGATGTCTTTATAAGTTCGCAGATTGTGATGGTTGCTTTTCTATTTGTTTTTGTTGAGATAGTGAGATAAATATGATAACCAATGATATTACTCCGAAAATAAGAACCATATATTGTAATCCAATCGTATCTAGGAAGAAGCCTGTGCCAAGTAAGACAATTTGGAACATAACTCTTTCAAACATATTACGGAATGAGAAAAGACGTCCGTGATAATTTTTTTCAACTTTCGTTTGGAAAATTGTCGACATAATTGGGAAGAAGCAACCAACGCTAAATCCAAATAAACCAAATGAGACAAGAGTCATCCATTTTATATCGCTAAAGAACAACGAAAGGTGTGCAAAAGCGGTACAAAATGCGAAGAAATAAAGTAATTTTTCGGGCTGGAAATGGTCAGATAAGCGCTTAATTACGAATGCACCTAACATAAATGCCAAACCTTCGATTGTATAAATAAAACCTTTAATTGTTGGATCATGCTGCATCTCGCTAATATTAATAACCATTAAATTGAAACCAGCGATGAATAAAAGGGGAATAATACTTAATATAAGTGCTCTAAAAGCAATAGGGATCCCTTTTAAAATGCGAAATACTTCCATAAAACTATTATCTTTTGCTGCCTGTTTACTTGATGTATTTGCTTTTTTGTCTTCAAACTTTAGGAAGAAAGTTGAGAAGAATAATAAAGCGTATGCTGCCATTGAGAAAGCATACATATACTGTAAGCTCATTACGACGAGAAGAACGCCTCCTAATGAAGTACCGGCAATACGAGCAATCGTACCGATATTCATATGTACACCGTTCATTTGTAGTAGCTCATGCTCGCGAACGATGAGCGGAATTACAGATTGTAACGCAGGGAAATAAAATGCTGCCGAAATTTGAAGTGCAATCATAAAAGCAATCATAAAGGCAATACTTTCATATTGAATTGCAAAGAACATAAAAATAACACTAACAACACGACCAAATCCAGCATAAAGAAGGACTTTCTTTTTTTCATATTGGTCAATTATTCGGCCAGCCATAGGACCAACGAGAACACCAGCTAATAGTCCGATAAATAAAATAACTGATTTCATAAAATCAGAAGGGACGTATTTTTGCATAAATTCAAGGTTCCCAAGAATACCAAGCCATAAACCAAGACCTGCAATAAACTCCCCAATTAATACGATCCATACATTTTTATTACGCCACATAATTAAAACCTCTCAGTCTTTTAAGATAAGAAAAATCGTATATAAACCCTCCTTTATATTTATAAATTTTCATCGCTCTTTTTTAGAGTCAGAGTCTATATTACGTGTTTAATAAGTGGATTTCAATTTTTTTGATTTGGATAAAAATCGAATTTTTTTAAGTGATGAAATAAAGGATTTAGACTTAGAAAATAACTGTGGAGAAAGTTAAACTGCATGGAGGGAAACAGAGCCTAATGCAACAATTTTTCAAAAGGGAAGGAATTGATGTTAACAGATTCCTTGGGAGTATGAATGATGTAGTCTCGATTTCCTACTACCATTGTGAATTTTTGTTTACAATCACTATATTTCAGAGTATATAAACTCAATGTAGTTAAGCATGTGTAAGAAGTTAGTCCACATGGGTAGGTGGGTGATAAGTTTTGGTTTGGTGGGAGTGAATGTGTTGCTTTGAAATAAAGTTTGATCAAAAATACCTCGCAAATCTGTATTTTGCGGTAAATAAGAAGAATCCATTTTGAAAAAAAGATTGATCAAAATGGATATAACTCATTCTTTATCAATGTCTCACCTAATACATTTGCTGATATAGCTTTATAATTAAGACTGATTAAAAAGAAACAGTTAATCTATTATTAGCAACGAACAAAAAACGCCATTTCGAAAAAAGGTTGATTAAAATGCGAGCTGTATTTAGTACCGAAGGATTAATTTTTATAATATACCGAGAAACTCTATTCATATGCTATACAATCATGCATTTAAGTCTGTCATGGCAGGAATATTAATTTCCTTTACACATGAAACAGGCGATAAATTAATAACGCATTGGACAATGGCTACAATGTCTTGTACAGGAATACGTGTACCTTCATACAACAGGATTGCCTTTTCTGCTCCTTCTTCATAAGGTATTTCAGCAGCAAGTTCTCCTGGATTAATACACGTTACAGAGATCTTATCTTTTCTCACATGCTCGCGTAAAGCATTTGTAATACCACGTAAGCCAAATTTAGATGTGACAAACGAAACTTGTGCATTATTCGTATGATCTAAACCTGCTGTTGAACCAATTAAAATAATTTTTCCGTTTTTCGCCTGTCTTAAATTAGGTAAAAGCGCCTGAATATAAGTAATAGTGGAAGTTAAATTAATATTGATTAAGTTCGAAATATCTTCAACTTCATCCTTATCAAACGTATAGTCATATTCAAAACCACGCTTTTCCCATACTCCGACATTATAAATTAATACATCAATAGCAATGTCTTTTAAAGATTCTTTTAAAGAAGGAATTTGTTGTTGACTAGATAAATCAATTGTGAGCCATTTACGATCTACGCCATCATTTATATCTAAACTACTGGGTCGTGTACGTGACACCACCCATACTGTATCTTCCTTGGTAGGTAAGCCTTTTACAAATGCATCACCTAGTCCTTGGCTTGCTCCAAATATAATAAAGTTCCTACTCATCCTATCACTCCTTCTAAATAACTATACTTCTTAATAATTATAATTATTATAAAGATAAGCAACAACTAAAGTGATTTATTGAAATGTTGGTTTAAATGATCAATTTTTATTATAAACACCGTGACTTTATTTAAAAGCGACAGAATGCACAATTTAAATAGTATTCTGCTTATAAAAATTTCATTTTAGTTGAAAGTAAGGAAAGAGGCAGAACAAATAAAAAGATAAGTAAGAACAGAGGTAATCGTTCCTACTTATCTTAAGCGTTCTATTAAAAAACTAGTTCTCTTAGCAGCAATTATGATCTTGTCCAATAGCTAAACCGCTAAAAGAAAGAGGTCCAACAACGTCTGCGCTTGCAGCACTTGTAAGATTTTCGACAGTTAAAGTATATACGTGAGTTCCGCTATTTAAATTTTCATCTATAGCTTGAAATGTTTCAACGTAGAATTGCTCAGAATCAGTAGACTCAATCCCTACTTGTGTGTTGAAAATTTCTGTGTTATCACGAAAAATTCTAAAAAAAATTGAGCTATGTCAGTTATACCTTTAACCCCAACTGTACCGATTAATTCTACTCGATTATCACGTGAATCTCTTCTTGAAATTCTTAATTTAATGGTTGCTAGAATTGCTCTGTTTGGAGAAGCTGGAATTGCAAAAGTTGTTCCACCAGTTTTATTTATAGGCTGAGTAGCTTGATAATCAATGATATGAGTCATGTTTTTCACCTCCTCGCGATTAAAATATGAAGGTAACGATTAACTAGCTTGGACATATACTGGAGGATTAAAAAAATTATTTTTTAATAGAAAGTGAGAAATTCTTGCAGACTATATTTTGTCTCTATTAATTAATTGTAGTGTAACGAAATGAATAGCCTGAAGATTAGTACTCTAAAATATAGACTAGTAAACAAGAAATTTATGAGCTGTAATTGTAATTTCAGACACTCTCGAGATTGTGATGATCGTCGAGAGTGGTAAAACTCGGTGAACGAGTGCCTTGAAGAAAAGCACTCGTTCATTTTAAGTTTTGATTGTATTTTTAGTATCTATATGTAACGGATGTTACTGTAGTATCAATCAGATTATATACTTGAAATAGGGTATTAAAAATAAGTCTCACAAAGAAATTATAGCTGCGTAAGACATGTGGTATTTAATGATTATTATAAGGATTTTAAATCTTTTAAGCGTAATTTATAATCATATTTCACTTTAATAAAGGGAGCTGCACTAAATAGTCTTCATTTATTTTAAATCTTAATAGCATGCTAAATGTAAGTAAAACGTAAGTTTCATTCATATCAAGAAGCAAAAAAGATTATTGGGAATTTTACAGACTGACATAATAAATTATGTTTTGATACTGTTTTTTATAGAAACTAAAAAGTAGTAAATGTAAATCAATGTTTTAAGTGTAAATGCTATGCCCTTTTTGAGAAATATTTTTGCATATTGATTAGGCAGAACACTCGTCTTTACGCACTTCGAAGAACTCATTACGGCGCAAATAATTAAATATTTTTTCCGAAACTTGTTCTTCCTGAGATACTAAGAAGCGACGATCGAAAGCATAGAAAGATTGCCCTTTAATTAATTTTACGTAGTATATTTTACACGCCTCCTTTATATTTACATGTTTTATATTATGATGGCCTATTAGCCTGTTAATAATACTTAAATCTCGCAGTTTCAATTATTTTTATTTATGTAGAATAGGAAGGAACTGTGAAAGAAGCATCGAATGAATATACTTAATAGTATGGTTTGCTTTATGTGTGAATATGAATTAAAGATACGTTAATTACATTCCAGTCCACGCAATCAATAAAGAAATTAAATAAAAGAGGGAGCAACTTACATGGAAAATATGTTAAAAGTATCATCAAAATCAATTCCTAATTCAGTTGCAGGTGCAATTGCAGGGGTATTAAGAGCAAACGGTAATGTGGAAATTCAAGTGATTGGAGCTGGCGCGCTAAATCAAGCAATTAAAGCAATTGCAATTGCAAGAGGATTCGTAGCTCCTAGTGGTATTGATTTAGTTCTCGTCCCGGCATTCCAAGAGATTTCTGTCGATAATCAAGAGAGAACAGCAATGAAATTAATTGTAGGTCCTAGGAAAATACGTTGAGTTATAGAGTGTTGAAAAGGCCGGTAAAAGCTGGTCTTTTTCTTTTTTTTAAAGAGAAAGTATATATAGTTGAGAATGTTATTGTGTAACTTACAATTTTGTAAGGTTTTTGTCACCTTTTCCGATAGCCATAATTAACCATGGTCTTCTATACTACAACTATAAAAATACGAAACAAGGGGGAAAAGGTGTGGATGAAGTAATTGGAGAAGTTGTAGCAGGCCTTTGTGAATTTGTAGTAGAAATGACTGCTGATGTTGTGGGTAATTTGGTCGGAGGAGAAGAGAAGAAAGAAAAAGAAACGTTGTAACATAAAAAGAGTTGCGAAATTTATTTTTCGCAACTCTTTTTATAATGAACATATATGTGCTAATTTGCTATGTTTAAAAGAGCTTAACAATACATAGTTAGTTGATCGTTTTCTACAGAATAAAAGTTTGGTACGTTCAATTGTTAATGCAGTAAAGATTGTCTTTTATTTTTACTGATTTTTATAGACTACGAAGTAAATCCCAAAAGAATTATATAGCGCTGCAAATAATGAATGTATTGAAAAGGATATTTACACATTGCTGCGGAAAAGAATATGTAAATAATTGTAGAAAGAAGAGGATATAAAATGAGTAAAGAAGAGCTTGTGAAAAAACAATTTGGTAATAACGCTGCAAAGTATGTGAAAAGTAAAATTCATGCAAAAGGACCAGATTTACAGTATGTCGTTCAGCAAGTTGCAACTCATCATAATACTCGTCTTCTTGATATTGCTACAGGTGGTGGGCATGTTGCGAATTTGTTAGCTCCAATCTTTAAAGAAGTAGTTGCCCTTGATTTGACGGAAAAGATGTTAGAGAGTGCAAAAGATTTTATTGAAGGGAATGGGTATGAGAATGTATCGTTTGTAGTTGGTAATGCAGAGAATTTACCATTCCAAGATGCATCATTTGATACAATTATTTGCCGGATTGCAGCACATCATTTTTCAAATCCTGCTCAATTTATTTTTGAAGTAGAGCGTACGTTAGACGATACCGGCCTATTTATTTTAATTGATAATGTTTCGCCGGAAAATAATGAGTATGATACGTTTTATAATTTTATTGAAAAGAAGCGGGATCCAAGTCATGAACGGGCCTTGAAAAAAACAGAATGGATCACGTTATTAGAAAAGAATGGTTTGCAAATGCAGTCATGTCTTACTTTTGAAAAGCAGTTCAATTTTGACTGGTGGTGTGACATGATGGATGTACCTATGCAAAAACGAATAAAGCTAACGGAATGTATGATGAAAACATCTCATGAAATGAAAGAGTTTTTCAAAATTCATGTTAGAGAAAATAAAGTGGAATCGTTTTATACTGAAATGGCACTGTTCGTATGTCGAAAACGTTCAACGCTAAAAAGATAAATTTCTTGCAGTCTTTCTTAAGTACGTTATACTTATTACAGAGAAAATGAGAATTGAGGAATAGTAATAATGATTCGTGTACGTATTGAGGGAACAGAAGAAGAGATTGTTGAATTTTTAGAGAAAATGCCTGATATCACTGGGTTTGAAAAAACACAGATGAGAGAACCGAGAAAAGGAAACAATCCGAAGTATGATTCAAGTAAAAATGTACTAGCATACTTATCTTATAAAAAGATGGAAGTCGCCAACAAATAGGCGACTTTTTTATTTTCCGTTGTTTCACCGCCTTGTCTTTTTCGCATAATAATAATAGTAGATTATCGCGAAGAGGGGTGAAGAGAGTTAATAAAAAAATAATCTTTTTCGGGGATTTTGGCATTGATGATGCAGTTGCTTTAATTTATGTAAATAAAACATGTGAATTGGATATTTTAGGGATTGTTACAGAGTATGGTAACGTGTCACGGGAAATTGTAACGGAAAATGTTTTATACTACACAGGTAAAAATTATTGAAGGTGCCAGTAGACCGATGACAGCTGAAGATCCTTTGTTTTTCCCTGAAATTCATGGGGAGCATGGTTTAGGACCGATTATTCCGCCGAAAAAGAGAATTTGTAACAGAGAAAATTTTTGTGAAGTGATTAAGTTAATTGAGCCTTGTCCAGAAGATATTATCATTGTGGCGATAGGACGCTTAACGTCATTAGCAACATTATTTATACTGTATCCAGCTTTAATGAATCGAGTATGTTCCTATTATATAATGGGTGGTGCCTTTCTATTTCCAGGTAATGTTACTCCTGTGTCTGAAGCGAATTTTTACGGTGATCCAATTGCTGCAAATATTGTTATGAAGTATGTGAAGAATGCTACTATTTATCCATTAAATGTGACACAGCGAGCTCTTATTACCCCTGAAATGCTCAACATTATATCTGAAAAAGGTACAGGACAGGCGAAATTAATTAAACCAATGATTGATTTTTATTATGAGAATTTTTATAAGAAAGAATACCCAGGCATCTGTGGAAGTCCGATTCATGATTTGCTTCCGTTTATTTCATTGATAAACGATGATATTTTTGAATATAAAAAATCAGCAGTTTGGATTAGCACGACCAATGATGTAACGAGAGGTCAAAGTGTAGCGGATTTCAGAAAAATAGCAGAACCAACGCGTTTTGATGATCGACCGGTGCAAAGAATTGCGGTTGATTTTAGTTACCAAGCCTTTAAAGAAGAATTTATGAGAACGATATTAAAACCAGATTGCTCTTAAACGTGTTCATATAAATGGGAGCTGTGTAAGAACAATCCATATTAGAAATGAAAAATCAATACAGTAGAATTAGTCCCAAATATCTGGACGCTCAACTCCTATCGTTCTTAAATAATCTAATATTTGGCCAGTATGGACTCCTTCGTGGTATGCGATTCGCAATAGCAGATCACCTAAAGTTCGAACATACCCACTGTATCCAAGCTCGGCTAGGTCCGAACGATCAATTTGTATAGTTGATAAATCTTCATGAGATACAGATGAAACGAAATCAATGAATTCATTTCGAAATGTTTGAGCAAAGAGTAGTTCATCTTGGATGGTAGTGAATGGCTTTGTTTCAAAAGGTGATTGTATATTTTGAGCCTTACCTTGATTTTTTAATAGGTGTAAATAGTGGTAGTCACACTCTAAAACATGTCTAATCATTTCTTTGCAACTTAATGCTTCGGAATCAGGTCTCCAATCTAGGTGATTATTTGGAATGGTCATCCAAACTTTTATACTACGTCTCCTTACTTCTGATAGGTTTAATAATAATAAATCAATACTCTCCATCCTAATTCCACCTTAAAATATCTTACCTTTATTTTACTGAATTTTAAGAAAGATGACAAACGTTTGTTCTTGTTGTGTAAGGTATTCTTATTGGATTTAGAGAGTCAAAATTTGAAGTACTATGATTGAAAGGGTATATAAGTAATGAAGATTTATGAATAACTTATAAAAAAAGTAACATAACTAATGGTAAGCAATGATTTAGGATTATTATTTTTTGTTTTTTAAAATGAAGGAGGTAATCATATGGCATTTATATGGTCTTTAATTGTCGGAGGTATATTAGGGTGGTTTGCGAGTTTAATTACTGGAAGAGATGTACCTGGTGGAGTTATTGGTAATATCATTGCGGGTATTATTGGTTCTTGGATTGGTACGACATTACTTGGTAAATTTGGTCCTGTAATAGGTGGGTTTGCGATTGTTCCAGCCTTAATCGGTGCGATTATTTTAATTTTCATTGTGTGCTTCTTATTAAGAGCAATGAGGAAGTAAATAACGGAGGGCTGTCTTTGTGTGTAGGCAGCCCTTTTGTATTATGTTCTCGAATCTGTTATGCTACTGTTATACAATCAGGAGGTGTCAGCATTGAAATCATTTACAGTAAATTTTCATCAAGAAGATAATGCAAAAGCAACAATAGTACATAAATTAAGTGAAGAGGACTTTAATAAAGCAACCGAAAAAGGTACTCGTCATCTATTTGATTTAGATACAAATGTTGGTTTCTTCGTATTCTTTGATGCAGAAGATGCAGAAGGAAACGAGCAATACTTAATGCTACAATACGAAGGCGATCATCAAGAACCAAGCGCTTGCTACGGATTTGATTTGAAATTATTCTATCAATTTTTAGCGCTATACTTAAATGATCTGGAATTCCAAGGTGAAACGGATGAAGAAGAGGAAGAGTATGGTCCAATTCATCATTTAGCGCACTTACTTTATCATATCGTTGAAGATGGTAAAGAGATTGAAGTGTAAAATACATATTTAGAGCTGTCCTTGTATTGAGCTGCACTCAAATTGTTAGACTTAGTCTAACAATTGGAGGTGCAGTTTTTTATGACTAAATTTAATTCAGAACAGAAAATAAATGCTGTAATACGTTATCAAAATGGAAATGAAAGTATATGGGATATTGCGAAATCATTTGGTGCGAATTATGAAGTCGTTCGAATGTGGGTAAAGCAATTTGAATCTCACGGAATACATGCATTTAAAAAAGGCTATACATCCTATTCCATGGAGTATAAACTAGACGTACTTAATTATATGAATGAGAATGGGACGTCTCCAAATGAAACAGCCGTTATTTTTAATATTTCTTCACCTGCACTTATTAGAAAATGGCGCACTCAATTACGTACACAAGGAATAGACGCCCTTGCATCAAAGAAGAAGGGGCGTCTATCCATGACCAAAAAAAATCCAAAATCAATCCAAAATCAAACACCAGCTGAAGGATCAGTCGAGGAGTTACAAGCTGAGTTAGAGCGTTTACGTATGGAGAATGCTTATTTAAAAAAGTTGAATGCCTTAGTTCAAAACAAGGAAAAATCACCAAACAAGACAAATCACAAGTAGTCTATGAACTGAGGAACGATTTTTCGGTGAAAGCACTTCTGAAATTAGCAGAGATTCCACGCAGCACGTACTATTACTGGGTAAAAAACTTTAATCGCCCAGATAAAGATAGAGAATTAAAAAACCTAATTCAAACGATTTATGACGAGCACGAAGGTCGCTATGGATACCGTCGTATTCGTGATGAATTGACGAATCAAGGACACAAAGTCAACCATAAAAAAGTTCAGCGAATCATGAAAGAATTAGGTTTGAAAAGCCTAGTTCGTATGAAAAAATATCGCTCTTATAAAGGGAAAGTAGGTAAGATTGCGCCAAATATTTTAGAACGTAACTGTATAGCTGAAAAGCCTAACGAAAAGTGGGTTACAGACATAACAGAATTTAAATTATTCGGCGAGAAACTCTATCTATCACCGATGTTAGATTTATTTAACGGGGAGATTATTACTTATACAATCGGTTCAAAACCAACCTATTCACTTGTTTCGAAAATGTTAGAGAAGTCCTTTCAACGATTAACAAAAGAAGATGAACTCTTGATTCACTCGGATCAAGGTTGGCATTATCAAATGAAGAAGTATCGTCATGCCCTACAAGAACATAAAATTACTCAAAGTATGTCTCGCAAAGGGAACTGTTACGATAATGCGGTTATTGAAAGTTTTTTTGGTATTATGAAATCTGAATTTCTTTATCTCAAAGATTTTGAGAGTATAGAACACTTTAAACAAGAACTTGAAAAATATATCGATTATTATAATCACAAACGAATTAAGGCGAAATTAAAGGGCGTGAGTCCGGTACAATACCGAACTCACGCCCTAACAGCCGCTTAATGAAATAACATGTCTAACTTTATGGGGTCAGTTCACTCCATAGACTGTTTTTTTATCTGACTTTTTTGCATAAGAAGGATTGAAGTAATTAAGGAGAGAAGGTGTATGTAAGGAGAGGATATATGATGATTAACAATACAATTCCTAATTTTTTGAGGCTGTGGGAAAATAATGATATAGCGTTACATGACCTGTATAAATATTATGACACGTATCCAGATGTGTTTGGAGAATATTTTAAATATCATTGTCCCAAAACGACAGAACGCTTGTCTAATGCGATTCAAAAATATCCTGATAAATTAAAAGACATATGTATGATTTCAGAAGATTTACCTTGGATTATTCGAGAGGTGAGGGAAGAGTATCGTTCTCGTTTTGAAATAGAGTTAGATTTGAACTTTAATTTAATTGTAGGGGGATTTGGCTCAAATGCATTTGTTGAAAGGGAAATTATCGGACAAATATTTTTCGCGGCGGAGAAGTTATCTCCTGAATTAAATCATCTTCGAGTTATCGTTGCTCATGAAATTGGACACGTATATCATAATGTTTTATTACAGGAAAACGGAATGGCTTGGAATAAGGCGGAGTGGACTGATGCTACGGTTAATCTATATCGTGAAGGAGTAGCAACATATTTATCAAAAAAAGTTGTGAAAGGTTTAGATGACGCAGTCTATTATTCATATAATAACGAGGGCGAACAGTGGTTACAATGCTATAAGAACAGAAATGTTGAAATTAAGAAGCGATTTTTAGAGGACTATAATGAAGGAGGGAATGTTGAAAAAGAAAAAGAATGGTTCCGCTTATCAGGAGGGAATTATTTCGGATATAATCGTCTTGGTTATTTTTTAGGAACTTCGTATGTTGAATACTTAGTAGAAAAATTTGGAGAAGAGCAGGCATTAGCTTTTTGGTGTATGCATGATTTAAAAAGCAGTGTAATGGAGTGGCTACAAAGGTGAATATGGTAAGGCAGGAGGGGGATAGAATGAAAAATTGTATGAAAGTATGTATATTTTTTCTTAGTTTCACATGTATAACGGCACTAACTGCTTGTAACAGTTCTGAAGAAAATAATGACTCCTCAGCAACAAATAAAAAGAATGAAAACATATCTCCTAAAATAGAACAGGACTCAAAATCAAATAATCAAGATTCAATAAAATCAGCGTCGGTTAAGGTAAATGGTAATGACAAAATATATGTTTATAAAGTAAGTAATCAGTTTGAGTTGAAATTCATCATTCCAAAATCTACTGGTAAAGTAAATCATATTTCTGTGTTTTCACCAGAGGATAGTATTAATAAAATGGCAGGATAGATGAAGGAGCTGTTCCATTATAGGGACAGCTCCTTCGATTTGTTTCGTTCTAATGATTGAACAAAAAAAGCTTGAATAATCCCGCCAACTAGTAATAAACAAGCACAAAGATAAAATAATGTACTACCGCTTAAGCTACTTAATAAAAGAGCACCAATAACAGGCCCACATGTTCGAGATATATCCCAATGGATACCGTAAATAGAAAAGTACAATCCACGTCTATGACTAGGAGCGATTTGTGAAACAAATCGTAGTAAGTGGTTTAAAGCAATACTTTCCCCAATTGCTAAGAAAAGTAATGTGAAGAATAACGACCATAATGTTGTGGAGTAACCATAGCCAATAGCAGCCAAAGTATAGCAAGTGTAAGAAATGATAATGATTTTAGGCATAGAAAATTGTTCAGACCATTTAACAAGGAAAATTTGTAGAAGAATTTCCATGACTGCTTTACAAGTTGAGATAAATACGAGTACGAATAGAAAGTTTGGAAATACACTTTCGGCGAATATACGATAATTCGATTCAGTTTGAGCGTAGAAAAAACTTATCGGGAGTGTGGAAACCATTATTCCAAACACAGCATAATGTTTCGATATGAATTGTTTTGGCGAATGTATTTCTTTTGTTTTCTCCACGTTTTGTATAAGTGGAACTGTTTCTGGAAGTTGTGTCCAAACGAGCGCGGCATACAGCGTAAGGGTCACAACTTGCAAAATAAATAAATACTCAGGATGACTATTATAGAAAAATGCGCTGATTAATGGACCAATTACAGAACCGATTGCTCCCATCGTTTGCAGAACAGCAAATATTTCTGCCTGCTGTTCTTGTTTTGTTAAATCCGCAATTTGGGCACGTTGAGCTGGAATATATAGAGAGCGTCCAATACCATTTACTACATACAATAAGGCGAAAAATGTGACCGATTGTGCAAAAATAAATCCGCTTATCGCAAATGCTTGTAAAAGTAATCCGAGTAACATAATTTTCTTTCGGCCATATTTATCTGTTACACCTCCAGCAATTAATGTAAACACAATATCAGCAAGAGGCTGCAATCCGAATAGAAGCATTGTAACAATGACATTACCATTTAAAGCTTTATTGACGTGAACGATAAAAATGATGGCTAGCATCGCTTCAGTTGTTCGTGTTAATAATTCACCGAACAATCGAATGAGGATGGGCTTATTATACCGTTTTATAAGATGATTCATTTTATGTCCTCCTTTCTATATTCAAATCATAAGATGGAAGCAAGAAATGAAAAAGGGTAGAATGAAAGAGGGAGATTTTTCATCTTTTAGGGGGAGTTTTATGGTTATTCTGGAGCAATACGTACAGCTTTGGTATAAGTTCGGAAAAGGGAGCACCGCGGGAGAACGATTAGAAATATCCGTACAAAATATATCAGAAACATTATTTTGTACGGATCGAAATAGTAAACTGGTTATAAAAAAATTAGAAGAATTGAATTGGATTTCTTGGTTTCCCGGTCGTGGGAGAGGGAATCGTTCAAAGTTATCGTTTCAAAAGCATCCTGCTACATTAATTATAGAAAAAGGAAAGGAAATAACAAAACGAGGGGATGTGAAAAGCGGAATCGCATTTGTTGAACAATATACTCTGTATCTACCTTCATTAAAAAAACAATTTCAAAATTGGATTGATTCTATATTTGGTTACAAAATAGAAATGACGTCACATGGGAGAAGGGATATTCTCCGTTTGCAAGTTCGAATGAATCTAAACATTGTATTAGACCCCGTATACGCTACAATGCGCTCTGAATGTCATATGGTAAAACATATATATGACACGTTAGTGTATATAGATGGAAGTACAAACAGAGCAGAGCCGAGACTTGCGTTTCATTGGGAGTATAATGAGGATCAAAAGAAATGGACATTTTATTTGCGAAAAGGTGTCCAATTTCATAATGGGAAACAATTTACGGCACATGACGCTGTGTATACATTGAATCGGTTTATGCAAAAAGAAAATAATCCACATGATTGGATGTTGCAACATGTTAGAAACATACATATTATTGATGATTATATTGTGGAGATTTATTTACATACAGAAAATAAGTTGTTTTTAAATACTTTAAGTGCAGAACAGTGTTCTATCGTAATGAAAGATGCAGAAGGAGAATTAATTGGGACAGGTCCATTTAAACTTTGTGAAAGAAATGACGATACATTTATATTAGAAGCTCATCATTTATACTTTCGTGAACGACCTTTCCTCGATCGAATTGAATTATGGGATGTAGAAAAAAGTGTTAACACGTACGATATTTTAGTAAAAGCACAGTATAAAGATATAGAAAAGCATCATAAGGAACTGTCTCGGCTTGAGTCGAATGTAACGTACATTACGCTAAATATTGAGAAACAAGGACCTATGCAAGATGCTATGTTTCGGAAAGCTTTATATAAAATTATTCATAGTAAGGCGATTATTGAGGAATTACAGGGAGAGCGTGGAGAAATAGCAGAAGAATTAGTAGCAACAAAGAGTGCTGCAATAAACATAAATGAGGATATACATACGCTTATTAAAGAGAGTTCTTACCGTAATGAAGTTTTACAGCTATATACATTTAAAGGACAAGATCATGTTGAAGACTCATACTGGATACAAAAGGAGTGTGCGAAATATGGAGTTAACATTGAAGTCGCTTTTCTTAAAACAGAAGAGTTATTGCAAATAAGTACGATACAAAAGGCAGATATAATGCATGATAGTGCGACAATTAGTGAGCGTATAGAAGAGAGCTTACTATATATGTTTCTTACAAAAAACAGTTTTATTCATCAGCATAGCAATATAAACTTTAATGAAACATTGCAGCCTTATTTTACAGAAAATCAATTAGAGAAACGAGTAACACTGTTGTGCGATATAGAGGACACATTGTTACGACATATTCATATCATTCCTTTATATCGTAATAAACAACACATTCGTACACATGAAAAAGTACAAAATATAATGATTAATTCACAAGGCTGGATTGATTTTTATCGAATATGGTTTAAACCTTGATATATAAAGGTTCTTTCACATTTCACTGAGATGCGAAAGAACCTTTTTTGTATGAAATGGCCATTTGTTTTGCGCGTTGTTACGCTAATTGTTATAAAAGTCTATTTACAGCGTAACAGTGTTATGTTACATTGTTATCAGGAAGGAGTGTTACACAGTTGAGTACAGATTTAATTTCAAAAAAAGATTTATTAGAACTGACTGGTATTTCATATGGACAGTTATATAGGTGGAAGAGAAAAAATTTAATACCGGAAGATTGGTTTGTACGGAAGTCAACGTTCACAGGGCAGGAGACATTTTTTCCGAAAGAAAAGATATTAGAGCGTATTGATAAAATCCAAACGATGAAAGAGGATCTATCACTTGATGAATTAGCAAATATGTTTTCACCGAGCGTAACAGAAATTCTTTTAACAAAGGAAGATGTCATACTTAAAGGGATTGCATCAGAACCAGTTTTACAATTTTTCATTGAGCAAACGAACAAAATAGCAGAGTTTCAATTTGTAGATATTCTTTATGTGTACATGTTAGAAGAACTTCTTCAATCAGGAGACGTTAGTTTAGAAGAAGGAAAAATGGTTTTACAAGTTTTACTTGAAAATTATGAAGCGATTAAGCATAAAAATTGTGACTTAGTTATCGTTCGAAAGTTAGGGATTTCTACATGTTTCTTAGTATCAAACGTGGAGGATTTAATTTTCGAAAAAGCAGCGAAAATCGTTGCACGTATAGCAATTATGAATTATACAGAAGCATTAAAAACAAAAGTATTGTAGTGGAGGAGAAATAATGCGTACAGAAAAATTAATTATAAACGGTTACGGTTCATCGAATGGAGGAGAATTTCATAAAGTGCAATTAAACGGTAAAGGGATTGTTAATGGAAATGTTGAATGTGACGAATTTGAATGTAACGGTTCTGGAAGTGTAAACGGAGATTTGAAAAGTGATCGTACAAGAATAAGTGGATCGGGTAAAGTAGATGGCACAGTAAATACAGATAGTATGCGAATTGATGGGAAAGCGACAATAACACAAGATGTAAAGGCGAATACTTTAAAAATTGCGGGGAAAGGGACGATAGGTGGTAATGTAACTGGTGAAGAATTTAAGGTCAGTGGCCAAGCGACGATTGATGGTAATTGCGAGGTTGATGTTTTTTCTTCAGAGGGACAGTTTACGGTAGGTGGTTTATTAAGCGCAGATGAAATTAATATTAATATTCACGGTACATGTAGAGCGAAAGAAATTGGCGGTCAAACAATTAAAGTAAGACATAAGTTGAGCGCTTTTAGTAGACTAGTTAAAACAGTATTTGGTTTGCAGTTAGAAGCTGAATTGTTAGAAGGTGATAATATCGATATTGATTATGCTCACATTAAAACGGTAAGAGGAAACAATGTTACAGTAGGACCGAACTGTGAGATTGATCTTATTGAATATACAGGTGTTCTTACTGTTGATAAAAACGCAAGTGTGAAAGAAATTAAGCAGGTTTAAAGGAAGGGAGCAATCGATATGGAAAATCAACATAGTCTTACTGTAAATGGATCAGGTAGCTCGGCAGGTGGAGATTATAATAAAGTGAAGATTCGCGGCGAAGGAACAATCTCTAATCATATGAGTTGTAATGATTTTAAAACGTACGGTACAAGTGAAGTACGTGGCAATATGAAAGCAAAAAATTATGTCGTGTATGGAGATAGTGAAGTACAAGGGAATATGGAGGCGGAATATGTAAAAGTATATGGTAATGTCCAAGTACAAGGCGACGGACAAATTAATAAAACAAAAGTTAGAGGTATGATAGAATTTAAAGGAAAGCTATCCGGTGATTTCGTAGATGTGAAAGGCGCTTTAAATGTGAAGGGAGATATAGAAGTAGAGGAATTATTACTAACTGGTGGTCTTGAAAGTGCTGGTTTGCTTAATGCTGAAAATATTGAAATCTCAATTCGTTATGAAGGAAGTAAAGTAAGAGAAATCGGTGGCAAAAAGATTACAGTACGTAAAAAAGCGAGATTTCTTCCTTTTACAAGTCATGCGGGAAGCCTTCAAACATCAATTATTGAGGGGGATGATATTTATTTAGAACATACAATAGCAGAAGTAGTAAGAGGAAATCATGTTATAATTGGCCCTGGCTGTGAAATTAGTGTTGTAGAATATCATACTAGTTTTAATCAGAAAGGCAATTCAGTCGTAAAAGAACATAAACAAATATAAGTAGTATGAGGGAGAGCAAGAAATATGGTTGAGAAGAATAATAAACTCGGCTTCGTTGTTGCCAGTTAATTGTTAGGGATTTTAATGGCATCAATGGATAATACCATTGTTGTGACGGCGATGGGAACGATCGTTGGTGATTTAGGAGGCCTTGAAAACTTTGTATGGGTTGTTTCTGCCTATATGGTTGCAGAGATGGCAGGTATGCCGATTTTCGGTTTAATCGTCTTTATGATTGGTTCGGCACTTTGTGGTACTGCTGAAAATATTACGCAGTTAGGTATTTATCGTGCCATTCAAGGTATTGGCGGCGGAGCACTAGTGCCGATCGCATTTACTATCGTTTTTGATATTTTCCCTCCTGAAAAACGCGGAAAAATGGGTGGTTTATTCGGAGCTGTATTTGGTTTGTCAAGTATTTTCGGGCCATTACTTGGTGCATATATTACGGATTACATTAGTTGGCACTGGGTGTTTTATATTAACTTACCACTTGGAATTTTAGCACTTATTTTTATTACATTATTTTATAAAGAGTCACGAGTTCATAGAAAGCAAAAAATTGATTGGTTTGGCGCAATTACTTTAGTTGGTGCAGTAGTTTGTCTAATGTTTGCGTTAGAATTAGGCGGACAAAAGTATGATTGGGATTCTAGCTTTATTTTAAGTTTATTTGCTGGGTTTACTACATTATTAATTGTATTTATTTTTATTGAAAGGAAAGTAGCAGAACCAATCATTTCATTTGAGATGTTTAAGCAACGTTTATTCGGAATGAGTACAATTATTGCATTATGTTACGGAGCTGCATTTATGTCAGCGACTGTATACATCCCGTTATTTATTCAAGGTGTATATGGTGGAACCGCAACAAATTCAGGTTTATTACTATTACCAATGATGTTAGGATCAGTAGTTACAGCACAATTAGGTGGATTTTTAACATCAAAGTTTAGCTACCGTAATATCATGATTATTTCTGCTGTAATTATGCTAATCGGATTATTCTTATTAAGCACGTTAACACCAGAAACAAGTCGTGTATTATTAACGATTTATATGATTATTATCGGTTTCGGAGTTGGTTTCTCATTCTCGGTTTTAAGTATGGCTGCTATTCATAACTTCGGTATGGAGCAGCGTGGGTCTGCAACTTCAACGAGTAACTTCATTCGTTCGTTAGGTATGACACTTGGAATTACAATCTTCGGAATGATTCAAAGAACAGGTTTCCAGGATCAATTAGAAGAAGCGTTTAAAGGTATGAGCGGGGGAATGAATGTGAGTGCTTTAGGAGATTCAAGAGCAATTCTATCAGAAGGTGCAAGATCTCAAATTTCACCGCAAATATTAGATAAAATTATTGAAGCTCTTTCAAGTTCAATTGTTCATACATTCATGTGGGCATTAGTTCCAGCTGGTTTAGCGTTCGTATTCATTTTCTTTATGGGAAATGAGCGAATGGTATATAAGAAAGAACAAAATAAAGTAAACAATGAAACATCAAAAGCATAAATAAAAAAGCTCCTTTCAATTTTGAAAGGAGCTTTTTCGTATGTACCAATCAGGATTAGCCTTCGATAATTTCGTATTCTTCGTCTGCTAATAATAAAATTTGTGTTTTCTTACCTTTGTTTTGAACTTCGATTACATCATATACACCTAAGTCTCTTAGTTTGTTTTGAGAAGCATTAACCATAACTTCAATAGAATCAATTAAGATATCTTCTTCAATATATGATTCAGGCAATGCCATATCTTCAGTATCTAATACACATGCATACAGGTTTTGTAAGTTTTCAGCAGTTGGGTTTTGTTCCTCAACATCAATGATGTTTTTTACTGCTTCCATATTTTCTTCTTTTGCTTGGTATACTTTAATTTTAGCCATTGTTTTAATCTCCTTTATAACGAAATCGTAGATGCTACAGTTTATTATAACGTCTTTTAGTGAAAAGATGAAATTGTTATGTGTATTTATAGGGAAAATTATGTGTTTTTACTAATTAAGATAATTGAATTTCTTTGTATCTAAATATTTTGTTGCTACCACAAAATATTTGGTTATGAAAGTCTATAGTCTTAGTTCCAGCTGCGTACTTTTCTTTGTTAGACAGGTCAGAAAAACGCTCATCTACTGTCATTTTAATGGTAATTAGATTGGGTATCTAAAATGGATAGCACGAATTAATGAAACTGCTGCAGAGAAATTAATAAATCTTTATGGATACGTAATAATGTTTGGATATCTTCTTCTGGCAGTTGTTCTAGTGCTAGTGCCATTGCTTTGTAGGAAGTAGAGTTTTCAATGGATTTTTTTGATATTTCTTGTCCTTTTGGTGTTACTTGTAATTTTATTTCTCTACGATCTTCTTGTGACTGTTTTCGCTCGATTAATTCAAGATTAACTAACTCATCTACATTTACACTAACTGTACTTTTAGGAACCGAAAGGCGTTCTGAAATATCTTTAAGAGCAATGTTAGGACTTGCATAAATTGTATTTAAGATACCCATTTGTTGTACTGTTAATCCCAACGTAGATGCGTTTTGATGAGTGAACTTTATAATTTCTTTGTTTATTGTTACAAATGATTGGACAACTTCTCCGGCTTGTTTGAAACTTTGCTTTTTTAGGCTCAAAGTATAAACTTCCTTTCTTTTTAAGACAGTTCAATTAAGAACTGTTCATAATTGAACTATCTAATTATGAATTAATTTGAAAGGAAAGTCAATAAACGTTTTTGGTAGAAAACTTTATAAAAATTTCATTTAAAAATCGAAGGGAATAATAAATAATGAAAGTAGCGAATCCGCCGCTTTTGGTTTTATGCTATCCTTGTAAAAAGGGGATGAGAGCATGGTTGTAATGAAGAATATCGATAAGATTATCGTTGATGGTAAAGAACTCTCTATTATTGAAGCTAGAACTTTGAATTACATAGAGCAAACGGCTACTGCAGACGGGTTTATTATTAGAACTCATGAAAGAATCAAGAAATACTATGATGCTCTTTGGTCGCGAGAACAGATATTAGTAGAGGTTCACTATGGAGATGGTTCACTCAATTTCAAACTTACTAATGTTATTGGTGTAAAAGATGGAACTAACGGACAATACGAATATCATTTCTTTGGAGTATGAAAAAAACTTAAAGTAGCGAATCTGCTGCTTTTTTATTTTGCATAAACAAAGGAACCTATAAAGATTCTTTTGTCATCACGTTGTTCTGTAATCTTTGTTTTTTAATTTCTTTCTAAGTTCTTTACATGCTAGGATCAGTATTACCATGCCTATTACTTGGAGCTAGCGAAACTCTTGGTGAAACATTAGTCCAGAGAAGACATCATAAGCGTATAAAAATCCAGTGATTAGGAATAGCCAAAGCATGAACTTCAAATCTTTTAAATGAAACTTGTAAGTATGAATCTTTTTCCACATATGTAGGTGTTCACTACTGATTTATCGAAGTTGTGTAGTTTTTCTTAATGATATCTCTTATGTTGATAATAATAGATATAAGGAATACCACAGATAAGACAACGTTTACCCAATAATATGTATTTCCTGCTGTGAATTTATTATAAAAGGATTGGATATTAAACAATAATAGGAGCGCTGAAAAGAAAGTAGAGCATGCTAACATACCTAAACTCTTCATAATTGTCACCTCAATTCTAAAAGTTATGACTTTTATATTATTATACATCTATATAAAAAGATTTACAAATAAAAATTGAAAGAGAGTAGGTTGCAGTAGCTAAAAATCATAAAGCGATTAGCGTGAGGTGAGTAATAAATGAATTTTGATGTTATCTGTGAACATTGTACCCATGAATACAAGATAAAAGAATTGAACTACCCGCGACTTAGCTAAGCTTGAAATGGCGGATTCCTCCGAACACTAGCGTATCCGCCAGTTATGTTAGTAGGCTCTACCCGTAGTTCCTACGGTGAAATGAGTGTATTTGTACATGGGACTCACACGCCTCCTAATTGGCTTGGTTTTCGCTCTACTTCGGTAGGTGTGAATGGCGCTTAGGATTTTACATTGTAGACTTCCTACAACAATCTCATATCTTCAGTTTTCAATGAGCTATCTGTATAAAGAAATGATACGACAGAAACATATGTTTTGCTATGCAAAAAGCCAATTCATCTCCCTCCTATTTGTTGGTGCTATACACCTTCACACAAATTGAGGAGGGAGATGAATTGGCTAATAATGATAAAGAGTAAACGTATTACTGAAGATATAGAATAGCATTACTTCATATGCCCTGAGTGTGGTGTAGAACAGTATTGTTTCAAATGATGTTTATACAGATCTGCTCATTAACTAGAACAAACATTTACATCTCAAATATTAGAATGGGATTTGAAAATAACATTTCTTGATAGGGCAATCATTTCAGTGTAATTAGATGTTATAATAAGTTTGCATTTACGTATAATTTGCAATTGTTTGATATTTATTGGCAGAATTTAAGAAACTATTGATTACATAAGCATTAAACGTATGTGTATAAGAACGGTTACGAAAATTCACTCGTGGAAATTTTAATAGAAAGCAGGAATGCAAATGATATATGAAGCAAATATACATACAAGAAAAAAGTTAGTTTCTATGTTTGAGGATTTTGATAATGTTGTTCTTCTTTCTTATTTGCAAGGGCATATGGGGACTGCTTGGGTGAACGACCTTGAAAATCCGACAGTTGCACAAATTAAGGTGGGGATTTTTACATTTTATGCAGGGGATTCAAACGCGAAAGAAACAGAAGAGTTATTACAGAACATCCCTGAAAGAATTTTAGTAATTGTGAATGATGATGAGTGGAAGCAGTGCGTAGAAGCATTTCACAAACGAAAAATAGATAAATTTTTACGATATAGATTTAAACGAAATTCAGAAGTGTTTAATCGTACAAAATTAAAATCTTATATATTGGAACTCCCTGAAGGATATGAATTAAGAAAAATAGATGCAAGCATTGTGAATAATCCAACTCTGCATAGTATTTCTAAAGATTTTACAAGTCAGTTTAGATCGATAGATGATTATGTAAATCGGGGCATAGGTTATAGTATTTTGCATGATGGAAACGTAGTATGCGGTGCATCATCATATAGTATTTATGATGATGGTATTGAAATCGAAGTTGCCACTGATCTTGATCATAGAAGAAAGGGATTGGCGACTGTAGTATGTGCTGCTTTAATATTGGACTGTTTAGAGAATGGGAAATATCCGAACTGGGATGCAGCTAATAGCACTTCTGCCAAACTAGCAGAGAAGCTAGGGTATGTTTTTGATAAGGCGTATGATACTTATTTTATAAATAATAAGTAGAATTAGTAAGGAGCGTGTACGTATTGTACAAAGTGATAAGGATGACACCCCCCGTTAAATCAAGGGTTATTAGCCTTGTTTTCTATAATTACAAACATTTTGCATACATTAACTATCCGAAGAAGATTTTTCTGAACTTTTTCACCGCTTCTTTTTGCATGTTCGGTAAAACATGGGAATAGATCCTTAAAGTTAGCGAAATATTTGTGTGACCTAATCTTTCACTTTGTATGATTTTCAAAATCGACGTCTTACCAATGTAACCCAAGGACTTCTCCTGAACGCATACCTGTAGTTATTACAAGAACACATCCGATATGATATCGTGAACCTTGTGAATCAGTTAAGAATTTTTTTATTTCTTCCTCTGTCCAAGTTTGGATAGAGGTTTTTGTCCTTTCACTTCAAACACGCCTCTATCTAATTTGGAATCATGTTGTGTAAGTCTAGTTGTAGTTTTGCTGTTATGAAAATTGCATGTTTGGACATATTAGCGATGGATATATTTTACCATATATAAGCAAATTCAGTTATAGGATATGATTGTCATTGATGATAAAAAATAGTGGCGTATTTATAGTGCTTTACTAAGAAAGCCACTCGGATTTGAGTGGTTTTCTTAGTAAAGAATTCTGGATTATACATTTCTTAATCGCTGTCGAAGGTGAAGATTATCGTGAGAAGGAGTGAATGATATGTGCTTAACGTGCAGTAATACTGGCATTATTCGTAAGGAAACTTATCCTGGGGTAATTGAAACAAAGGGTTGTAATTGCGAGATAGCAAAGATACAGGGAGATTCCTATGCAGAACGTTGGCTTTGTCGGAAAGTCAACACTGCAGAGACAGAAGAAAGAGCAAAGTACAACTATTATCTTGAGTTTAAAAATGCATTTTTTACAATGTCAGCTCAAGAATTTTTAAAGTATGTGAAGTGTGAAAACCTTGGATTTGCCGATATTACTCAGCTATATGGAAAGGAAAAGCATTTCCGAAGAGTGTGCAGATATAGAAAGATTGATTTTACTTATCAGGGTATGCGTGTACAAGTAGCTGGGCGAATAGGAACAATCGTTGGAAACTATAAACGAATTTATTTGTGGTGTTGGATGGAGATTTTGAAAAGTGCAATGTCCATCCTTGATGGGAAATTGCTTACTTCGATGAAGAAGGCAATATTGTTCGTGATTATCGGAAAGGGGTGTACGCGGTATGAAACCAGTGGAAAACGGTGTTTATGAAATTACGCAATTAATCAGTGAAGTGAAGGATAGGGCAAAATGAAGTATGCAAAAATATTTGTAAAAATGATGGCTATTCTAACATACATCCCATGAGGATACCTAGTTTATTTATAATCAAATTTGAATTTTGTTAAGAAAGGGCTACCGTATCCATAGCTTACCTTTACTTTTGGACGTTTGATATGTATCTAGAGACCTTGAAAAGTCCTTTCAGAAGATTTGAAAGGACGTAATTAGTGTTATTAGAAATTATTATTGTACCTTTGTAACGACTAATGATGAGGAAGTGATAAAAATTTCTCCGCTTACAGTTGTTATAAAACATCGGAGAATATTCCCTTGGTTTAACAACAATTGGTCTGTTCTAGATAATGTAGTTGCTACACCAACACCAGTGGGACTTAGTTCTGTCTCATACAAAATAAATGATTGAGTATTAGATCCATTTATAGTGAGTATAACGAAGATACTAGCAGTTGTCCCGAACCCTGGTGTGTTTATATTCATGGTTAGAGTATAGCTTATAGTATATACCCCTGAGCTATCAATAGTAATAGAATCGTCTACGATACTTGGTATAACTCCATTAAAAGGTCCTGTAACTCCAAAATCAACATTTGTGTTAGCGGTAGCTAAAGTGGGGGAGGTTGGATCGCTATATAATGATCCGAATATTGGGGATACCCCTGATCCAGTCGGTCCAGTTGGTCCAGTACTACCAGTGCCTGTTGGACCCGTTGGTAATTGGAATGGCGGAATGGATGGTAATGTGGGACCAATCGAACTCGGGTCTAATGCAGCACTATATAAAATTTCATGTGAATTCAGTTCAGCGTCCTTTGACATACGTTCACCTCCAAAAAACTCCAGTCATACTAAATAGATGCACGATATGAATGAAATATGAACATATTTTTGGTGGATAAGAAAGAAGGGGGATGTTACTGCTAAATAAAAAGAATATTAAACAAAAACGCTATTTTATAAATAAGTTATGTAGATAGAAAATAGTACGCAGATTAAAAATTAAATCTAAAAGAGCAACCTTTGAGGATGCTCTTATGACTAACACCCTTATTGTAAAAGAATACGTGATATCGCATGTGTATTTTTCAAAAGGTGTGAATTATTTGAACCAAAACTTAATTTGGCACAACAAAGCAGCTAGCCCGATTAGCTAACTACTTGTTGTACAAAAGAAACTAGGCCCTACAAGTAATGCTATGTAACTTTAAGTTACAGCTATAGTATAAACGGAATTTGAAAGGTTATGCGGGAGTGAAAGTGAACTTAATAAAGATTTTATTTTGTAGAAAAGGGGAATGGAAGGCGAATGAAGAGATACAAGGATTAGTAGAAAAAACAAAGACGTTTTTCCCAAAGTCTTTTGTAAACAGAGTTGGATTTTAAATGTAAGTTGTTTACGTGGCTGTCAATACCTATTAGTAAAGGATTGAGTGATTATTGGTCTAGAAAAGTCTTAAAAAGCTTTAATTGGTTATTAAAGACAAGCTTTACAAGAAAAGAAATGGAACTGATCTACACTCATTTGGAAAACGGCACAAACAAATCGTTATGCGTGAAATTTATTGAGTCAAATTATGATTTAGCGCTGCTGAAATAGTTGGAACAGAAAAGAGCAGCTAGCAAAATCTAACTGCTTCGCTCTAGAGAACTACTATCATGAGTGAAAGTATGACCGGGGTTTGGAAAGTAATGCAGGTGGATGGGGAGATAGCGATGTAGTAATTGTTTAGGGAAAAGTGGGTATATGAGAGAGGGCCAACTTTATAGTTAAAATTTATCTATAAAAAGTTTTTCTCAATAGATGACTCGAGTTTACCTGCTTTATCAAATTTTTGTACTGTCAGTAAGGTATTATATTTTTGTAGTTTGGTTTGGATAATTTCATTTGTCATTTCCAGGTTGAATTCAGTAATTTTATTTTCTTTTTTAAAATTTAAGCAGCTAGAAATGGTGAATGCATTTTGTTCAGTGGTGTGAATCACAAGATTTTTAGTTGTATCGGGATAAAATAGAGTAATTGCCGCGATGTAAACGGTACCTTCAGTTATTGTGAGCTCTAGTAATTCGAGTTTGTAGGGAATAGGTTCTTCTTCTGAACTTGATTTTCCTATACCTGTAATCTCAACCGCTTTTCCTCGGGACAGTGGGTCCTGAAATTCTGTACAAAATGGAGAACTGGCGGTTATTGATTCGAAAAAAATATGGGAATTATCGAATTCGGAGGAAAAAATAAATCTACTATGTCCTGGAAGACATGACAGACAGATTTCTGCGATAAAATAAGAGTTATCAAAGGAGATGAAGGCATTCGCTGAACATTCACAAAGATTTCCGAGTAGAATAGCATCAATTTTTGTGCAATCAACTAATAAAATTTCACCATCATCTTTTGAGAAAGCAGCAATTCCAGTTTTACTATTAAATTTTGCAAAATGAGAAACTTGTGTTTCTACACCATTAATAGTAATAGATACCACTTTAGAAAATGGATCGAGATTTTTTAAAAGTTTGCATACATTCGTTTGACAGCAATGACAATCTTGATTGTGGTTGCGGGTCATTAATATTATCCTCTCTTTTATTTTTTATAAGGGTTCGAATATTCCGGTAACGATACCCCGTATATACATTATATGCAAACAATTTTAAATGCTTGTCTTATCGCCCCTTTGACACATACATTTACAAGGAACAGAAAAAGAAATGGCTATGACTTCTTATAATATGATTACAGCTTTAACATATAAAATGTATGAACTCTGTTAGTACTATCCCTAAATGAGAAATATGTGGTGATTCAGGATACAGGTGTATTACGGAATTTAATAATGTACATTGTAACAAAGGAGATGGTAGAAGGTTCATAAGAGAAGTAAAGTAAACTTAACAAAATAATCCTTTAAAAGTAATTAATGAATAGGTACAATTCACATTTGAATTACTTTTGAATGTAATATAGGTATCAAAATTATTAAAACGTCCCAAAATGGACATTAAAGGTGTTAATTTAGAAGGGGTGAGAGAGTTTGACTAATGCGAAGAAAAAGAAATTAAAAAAAGCAATTGCCCGCCGTGCAAAAGCTATAAAAAATGCTGAGAAAGACAGACTCGATAAAGCTTGGAGAAATCTTTTTATGCAGACTGGTATTATGAAATGAAAAGTAATTGAATATAGTCCGGCTAGAAAACTAGAGGATACCAATTCGTTGAGGCAGCTATTAAAGCTGTTTTAAGAATAGGTATCCTTTTATTTTGAAAAGGGAGATGGGGAGAATGAAGGCATTGAAGGATCAGTTACGTGAATGGAAAAAGCAAGCGAATCAAACAAAAAAAGAAAAAGAAGAGAAAAGGAAAAGAAAAGAGAAGTTAAGCACGCGTGATATTGAGGGTTTAATGGGGATTCGTGGACCACGTTATGAACATAGACGTGGAGCGTTGAAACAGAAATAAAAAATAACGAAGGAGGAATTCAGTATGAGCGAACAATTATTTTTTAATATGCCAGTTGTAGCTACAAAAGAAACAAAGAAAGCAGTTGAAGAGGTATTAGTGAATTATCATGAGTATTTAAAGACATTACCAAGCGATATTATGCCAAAAGTCACAACTTCGTTTTCGCTGATTCCTCCTTCGTTTACAAATGAGTTTCATAGCTCAACTGAAAATATAAAATATTGCAATTGAACGTATTGAAATAGATAAGCAAAGAAAAGAGTATATGGACTGGGTGCATGATGCTGTAAATACATTAAAAGGTGATGAAAGATTTATTGTAGTGAAGAGTTATATGGAAGAAGAGCCGGAATCAGATTTAGACATTTGGCTTGAATTAGGGGAAGGGAAAACAAAATATTATAAAATTAAAGGTTCAGCGCTATTACGTTTAGCACTTAATCTAAAAATAGAGGTTTTGTATATGAGAAAAAACGCATCCTGGAGCGAGGATAAGATGCGCTTTTTCTGTATAGCAGAAGTATTATTGGTATTTATTGGATATGAAGATATGATATACAATATGACGAGAAAAGTTTCTTATTACATATCGGATTCTGAATCCCATACCAAGCTCTCCCAAAAACATAGGACAGTCACTGTGATTATCCCCTTCTACACATTCAATGAATATATCCCCCAAAGAATCAGATATTCTTGTTGCCGAGTCGATTTGTCCATCAAAATATTTTTTACGATCTTCTTTCAAGTTTAATAACTGAAAAGATTTATAGTTATCAAATGAACTTTTTAATTGCCAGATTTTTATATATTTTCGCTTTTTTGACATTTAGTCCTTTGATTTATTTAAGTTTAAACAGTAAAACATGTTTATCATATGTTTTTAAACACCAATTATATTTTTGTAGAATAATTGGATGAACAGTCTCTTGATCTGTATGAACGTCTGTAAAACCATAATTTTTATAAAAGTTTTCAAGTTCCTCAAAAGGGAGACAATACACATTTGGGATATGTAATTCTTTCGTTGTTTGTACTAAAAATGAAACAAGTTCTCCTGCTAATTTTAGTCCTCTATATTTAGGAAGTATGTAAATGCCACCCATTTCAATTGTATCTTTATCTATTTGGACTAAACGTCCTATGCCTGCATACTCATCGTTGTATGTAATAATCGCAACTTTATCACGTGTTAAATCACTCGGTACAAATCCTATAGATTCGTATTGATTATTAATCCATTCTAAATCATTTGATGTAGCTAGTTGAATACCCATTCTTCATCCCCCTTCAGAAAAATTCTAATATTTCTATTATATACAGGGGAAGACGAATTGTAATTCATATATGGCACAATAAATAGTGAAAGTAAGAGAAAACGGAATCATTTTTATTTATTGTTAAGATTTTGAAGGAGAGTGCATATAATATAGAGTACTTTCTCTTTCTTCATTCTTGTTTTACGTATATAATTTAAAGGTAAATGTTCTTATTTTATTTTAGTATACTTATAACAGAATAGAGGTTTAAAAATGGGCGTTAAAATCATTACGGATAGTGCGGCGGATTTACCGAAAGAATTGCTGCAGGCTTATGATATAGATTTAATTCCACTCCGTGTATATGATGAAGCAGAAACAGAGTATTTAGATGGGGTTACATTAAAATCAGTTCAATTATTGCAAAAAATGAGGGAAGGCGCTGTTTATAAAACGTCATTACCTTCACTAGAAACATTCCAAGAGAAATTTGTTTCCTATGCAAAAGAAGGTACTCCTTGTATATATTTAGCTTTCTCATCTGAACTTTCCGGTACATATCAATCTTCTGTTGTTATTAAAGAAGAAGTGAAAGAAACATATGCTGATTTAGATTTAGAAATTATCGATACAAAATGCGCATCACTCGGTCAAGGTCTTGTCGTTTTAGAGGCTGCAAAAATGGCGAAAGATGGCGCAACAAAAGAAGAGATTTTAAACCGTGTCGCTTTTCTAACTACACATATGGAGCACATCTTCACTGTAGCTGACTTACAGTACCTTGTTAGAGGTGGACGTTTAAGTAAGGTGGCTGGTTTTATCGGTGGCCTATTAAATATTAAGCCAATTTTAAATGTGGAAGAAGGAAAGCTTGTACCACTTGAAAAAATAAGAGGGAAAAAGAAAGTATTAAGCCGAATTGTTGATATTATGGAAGAGCGCGGAAAAGATCTTAAAGGTCAAACAATCGGTATTACACATGGTGATGATTTAGAGACAGCCGAAGCATTAAAAACATTAATTACTGAAAGATTCGGCTCTGAAGTATTCATTGTAAATACAATTGGAGCGGCAATTGGAGCACATACAGGACCTGGTGTTATAACATTATTTTTCCTAAATGAAGTAGAGTAAAGGATTGATCTTTTGATCAATCCTTTTTTGTTTTTAATCTGCGATAACCGGTCGATAGGGTATCGGTGAAGATAAAATCATCGAAGTTTTTACTGTACCAAATGGTATAACGATATCAATTAATTCCTCTAATTCCTTCATAGAATGAACCGCTACCTTTAAGTAATAGCTACTTTCACCTGTTACTCGGTGACATTCGAGTATCCTATGTTCCTTGTATATTTTCTCCTCAAATTTTTTACATGGAATTTTTAAATTTTCTATTCTTAAAAATGCTTGAATTGATTTTCCAACTGCATCTAGTGATATTCGTGCTGTATACTTTTCAATTATTCCTACATCTTGTAATCTTTTTAGTCTTTCCGTAACACTAGGACGGCTGAGGTGTAAATGCTCAGTCATTTCTGTAATTGTCATCCTAGCATCTTCTTGTAATAATAGGGTTATTTTCTTATCGATCTCATCCATTACTCATACTCCTTTACAAAATTGAAAGCAAACTTCTGAAATAGTTCCATAATATAAAATCTAATGTTAAATTACATGCACTTTTGAATGTTGAATAGACTGATAACTTTCTATAATTAAAATATAAATGGAGGTGCATGTAATGTCTAATCATTTCAAAGAAACAATTTCTATTAAAAAGGGAACGGCTTTATACGTCGGAGCCGTTTTAGGATCAGGAATACTTATTTTACCTGGTATGACAGCGAGTATACCAGAAGGGAATGCGATTATTTCTTGGTTAATTATGATTATACTAAGTGTTCCACTTGCATTTACGTTCGCTTTTTTATCGATTGAATATCCGAGTGCAGGTGGAATCGCGACTTTTTCAGAAAAGGCTTTCGGTAAAAATGTAGGAGCAATGATAGGTTGGTGTTTTTTTATTGCGGATAGCGTTGGGCAAATTGTTGTATCAATGACTGGTGGAATGTATATAGTGAAAGTATTTGCTTTACCATCATATTACACGTACATTATTGCGCTAATTATATTGAGTATTTCTATTGTTTTCAATTTATGTGGATTAAAAATGAGTGGATTGTTTCAAGTATGTATTGGTATATTAACTTTCGTGATTTTATTCGTAACAATTATAAGCTCACTACCTTATATTGAAATGAGAAATATAAATATACATATTTCATTAGACAACATACAGCCGATTTTAGAGGCATCTCTGTTAATATTTTGGTCATTTTTCGGTTGGGAAGCCATTGCAAGTTTGGCTCCAGAATTTAAAACGCCCAGAAAAAGAAATATTATTTTGTCTACGGGATTCGCGATTATTATTATTGGAGTTTTATATATTGGGATTGCATTATCAGTAATTGGAACGAAATCATATCATATTAATTCTGATAATAGTACAGCTGTAGTACTTGTAATAAAACAAACACTAGGTGATCAATTTGCATGGCTAATTGGATTTGTAGCTTTTATGATTTGCTTAGGGACGACAAATGCATTTATCGCTAGGCTATTCACTAGGGAAGGAAGAAGTTGCACCTCTTTATTTAGCATGTATTAATGAAAAAAGGGCAGCACCAACAAATGCAGTAAAAGTTGTAGGTTTTATTGCGATAATAGGCTTGTTAATAAGTTTTGTTTTTCATATTAGTATAGATAAAATCGTATTAATACCGAACTCACTAGGGATTGTTACGTATATAGTCGGTGCTGCGGCCGGAATTAAGTTAATAAAGAACAGGTTAGGTAAAATTTTTTCTATAATGGCTTTTACATGTTGTGTAGCAGTTTATCCTTTTATTGGCGGAGTCATACTTATTCCGGTAGTAGTAGCTTTGGCGTCTTTATGCTATTTATATTTAAGAAAAAGTAAACTTGTAAATGGGAGGGAGCAGAATAAGGAATGTTAAAATGCATTTGTTCAAGTTTCAATATTTAGAGATATCTAAATATTGAAGATTCATATATAATTATGGAGGAATTAACTTGTTGTAACTATTTGTAAAAATAGGAGGCTATTAAAATGAATGTGCTTATACAAGCTCCAACTAAATGGGATTTATGCAGGCTATATTCTAATGAACAAGATCTTATGTTTTCTATAGAACGGCTACAAGTAGAATATAAAGCAACAAAAAATCCGGTAATCCTTTCACGACTTATTCAAGCTATCGAAAAAGCAGAGTATTTTTTATATTGCCGCGCTACTGAAGATAATGGCCAACATGAAAATACTGAACTAAGTGTAAAAATAAATCAATTAAAGAAAGAAGTTCAACTATTTATAGACTCTAATAAGGAACAAGATATTAATGATAATAATTCAAGTATTAAACTAATAGAAAATGAATTAAAAGCTTGGGAAGATATGTACATACAATTACGAAATAAGATAAAAGTAATACACGATAAAGAGACTTTATCTTTTGGACAAGCGAACTACGTTGCGATGAATAGTGATGATTATAATGAAAGATTAAAAGTATTTGATTCACTTACAAATGCTTTGAGTAAGGAAAAAGAAATCTTTGCTACTGTATTGAATCAAATAGGAAGATTACGTAACACGAAGAGTAATGAATTAGAAAGGAGAGAAGTTTTAACTCAATCCCTTCAAATGAATGGCATTTCTGAAACTGTATTATCACAAATGTGGGATGCAACGGATTTTAAACTCGATAAGCTAGTAAGTACTTTAAACGCTTTTAAAAAAGAAAAGAATTCGATTACATGGCATGAACTCATGACATTAAAAGAAAGTAATGAGACAGTGTTTCCTTTTTCAGTAGGAGTACAAAACATATATGATGCACTAAAAAATGTAGATGAAGAATTGGCAAAGTTCGTATGGAATGCGATAGCGAATGGCTGGGTTGATGCTGAACCGAGAGATAATAAACCGTCAGGTGGATTTTGCGCTCCTTTTTTCAGCGAAAAAGAATCACGTATTTCAATGCGTTATGATGGAAATATTGATAGTGTCAGAGTACTTGCTCATGAATTAGGACACGCTTGGCATTTTTATGTTATGAGTCTCGAACAATCCACTTCATTTTTAGATGATTACTTGCCAATGAGTACAGCTGAATCAGCGTCAATTTTCTTTGAGGTGGTACTTGTAAATCACTTAATAAAAACAGCGGAAAATACTGAAATGAAAAAAGCATTGCTTAGCTGGAAAATTAGAAATAGCTTTAATTATGTAATGGCAATTCGGGCATCATTTCAGTTTGAGAAGAGTTTTTATGAAGCTTGTAAGGAAAGTCCTATAAATGCTGATGAAATAGAAAAATTGTCTATAGCGGCGCAAGAAAAGGCGTACGGAAATGCATTATCAGAGTATCAGCCATTCGTTTGGATGAAATACGTTCAGTTTTATATAGCAGATGTTCCTTTTTACAATTATCCATACACATTTGGTTATTTAGTAAGTTTTAGCTTATTAGAAATAATGAAAGAAAATAAAGATGAATTTCATTTGAGGTATAAAGAATTTTTACGAGAAACAGGAAAGGCCCCAGTTGAAGAACTGATGAAAAAACATTTTGATATTGATCTAACAAATTATGAATTTTGGAATAAAGTTTTTATACAAATTGATAAAGATATTGATGAATATTTGCAGCTTATTAAATAACGGAATTTTTAGAGGAGAGAAAAGTGGATCAACAATATATAAAAGGAATACCGTTTTCTACTTTGGGGTATTCAAGGGTTATAAGTTTATTAAAAGACTAGTTATATGAAAAGCAAGAGAAACCAAGATTTGTAGTAACTGCAAATCCTGAAATTGTTATGTCAGCAAAGGAAAACACAGCTAAATCAAAGATGTTATTATCCGCAGATTTAATTACTGCTGATGGGATTGGCGTAATAATTGGCTCGAAAATATTAAAAGGAACACTAAAAGAGCGTGTTATTGGAGCGGATTTAACACACGGCTTAATAGAACATTGTAATGAAAAAGGATATCGTGTCTTTCTTTTTGGAGCTGCGCCGGAAAGTAATGAAAAAGCATTAGAAAAATTAAAAGAGCAGTTTCCTCATGCTTCTTTTAAAGGGCAGCATGGATTTGTAAATAATGAAGAAATGGAAGAAGTAAAAGTTCAAATTCAACAATTTAAACCACATTTGTTATTAGTAGGATTAGGATCACCTAAACAAGAAGAGTTCATCTATGAGAATTTACAAACATTGAATGTTCCGCTATCTATTGGTATCGGGGGCATGATTGATATTTTGTCCGGTACTGTAAAAAGAGTGCCTAAAATGATGAGAGATACGGGAACAGAATGGTTATATAGATTAATCTCACAGCCGAAAAAAATAAAAAGACAACTCGTACTACCAAAGTTTTTAATATCGGTTATGGTGGAGAGGGTTAGAGGGATAACAAATTGATTTTGAACGTACGAAGGGGTAAGAAATATGATAGAGGCAACATCTTCTGAAAAGGCACAAGTCATTTTTGGGGAGTTAAAGGAAGAATGTGAGCGGTTTTTTCAGTTTGAAATAAAAAAATCCACACCTATCATTCGAGGCTGGTTAAATTTAAAGTGGAAAATTGAAACAGATGCAGGAGTATATGTATTAAAACAATATAATGAAGACCGATACAAGTTGTACAATCAGAATCTTTTAGTACAAGCATTACAAGAACAACAACGATTGCATAATAATGGTATACGATGTCCAAGACTATTAACTTATAAGAGCGACATAATCCATACTTCAAAATCTAATGAAAGATTTATAGTAATGGAATATAAAGAAGGGAAAATGCTTCTGCCTGGAAAGTTAAATAAAATGCAAATAAACTCTCTTGGGCAAATGATTGGTAGAATGCATAAGTTGTTAAATGATGGTTCTTTAATGAAAGGGAAAAATACTCATTTCATGCCATCAACTAAAGAGGAACAACTACTCCATTGGGAAAAGGTAATGGAGGAAGCTGAGAGGATTGGAAAACAAGAGTCTATTCCATTTATTAAACTCCAAAAAGAAGTAACAAAATCTGTAAATACAGAAAAATTTTATACAAGTTTAAAAGGTTGGGCTCATCGAGATTTGTGGGTGGATAATTTTTTGTTTCATAATGATGAATTATCAGCCATAGTTGATTTTGACCGAATGGGCTACGATTATTTAGATTTAGATATTGGACGTGCAGTTATATCATGTGCATTGAATAATAGAAAATTAGATATCGAACTGGTTGCGACTTTTTTAGATGGATATCGTACGGAATTGGATTTTCCAATTGGTGGAATCGTTCGATCCATTCAAATGCTTTGGTATATGGAAAGTAAGTGGTGGATTCCTGCGAATATGGATCAACATAGTGTACCACCTACACGTTTTGCAGAAGAAATGCTTTGGATAGCTGAAAATTATGAAGAACTACATAAAATGCTTGAATATTTATAAAAGGAAAAGGGGTACTACAATATATGAACAAAATCGGTATTATAGGAGCAATGCAAATTGAAATAGACTTACTTTTAGAAAAGTTAAATATACATGAAGAGTGTACAATTGCGAAAATGCCTTTCTATAAAGGTGTATTCATGGATACGGAGGTTATTATTACACGTTGTGGCGTAGGAAAGGTAAATGCTGCTTCATGTGCGCAAATTTTAGTCAATAAATTTGATGTTGATTGTATTATTAATACTGGTGTTGCCGGGGGATTACATCGTGATGTGAAAGTTGGCGATCTAGTCATTTCTACTAATGTGACTCATCATGATGTGAGTAAAAATCAAATGAAGAATCTGTTTCCGTTTCAAGAAGCGTTTGATGCAAGTGAGGAATTAATAGAGTTAGCCCACAAAGCTTGCAATAGTAGTAAATTGAACATTACTGTTCATGAAGGTAGAATTGTTACTGGAGAATGCTTTGTTGAAGATTCAAAGTTAAAGGAGAAATTAATTACTGAATACGCACCTCATTGTACGGAGATGGAAGGTGCAGCAATTGGACATGTCGCCTACATAAATGATATACCGTTTCTTGTTATGAGATGTATTTCTGATAGTGCAGATGACGAAGCGCAAGTTTCATATGATGATTTTGCGAAAACTGTAGCGGACTACTCTTCAGAAATCATAATTGAAATGCTAAAAAGTAAATCATATAATACGGCTCAATAAGTATATACAAAGAGAGGTTTCTTCATGTTGAAGAGACCTCTTTTTTAGAACAGTAGGAGGGAATTCAAATGGCAAACATCCAAATTAAACTTGTTGAAAATCTATTAGAATTTGAAATTGACCATCTTATTACAGAAAGTAAAGAAAATGGTTTTAACTTTCTTTTAAGATTAATAAACGAATATGAAAATGGAATAAATACTTTTCATAAAATAGGTGAATGTTTATATGGTATTTTTCAAGAAGACAATTTGATTGGGATTGGAGGATTAAATCAAGATCCGTATACGAAAGATAAAAGGATTGGGCGATTAAGGAGGTTTTATATTTCAAAAGATTATTGGCGGAAAGGATTAGGCAAGTCATTATTAGAGCGAATATTGCATGATGCGAAAATGTATTTTGAGATTGTTGTTCTGTATACAGATACAGAACAGGGGGATCAATTTTATACTTCGAATGGATTTGTGAAGGGTACAATGTATGCGGGAGCGAGTCATTATATAAACTTATAAAAAATCATTCCATAGAGTATTATTTGAACCCTCACGAAGAACATTTGTTCCTAAATGTGCTTTTGTGTTAAACTATCTTTGAACGAATTCTAGTGTGGTGCTAGATGCGTAAATAGAACTCGTCTGTTGGCTGTCGTTCGCCTGTAACATTCAAGAGTCGCAAAAAGAAAAAACCATCAAACTTTTGGAACGAAAACCAAGTGTCAAACTCAAAACAAGACTGAAAGACGATACGAATTTCGTATCAACCGTAGGGACTACGGGGGGAGCCTTCTAAATAACTAGCGGTTACGCTGGTGTTCGTAGAATCCCTCACTTCAAGCGTAGCTAAGTGGGGGTAGTTCAAGGTATGATTATCTAAATCTATTATTGAAATGGGGAATTGGATTAATGGGGGAAAATAAAATTATTCATAATTTTAAAAAATATTCAATTTGGGTAAGTACATTGAAAGAAATGAAAGAGGAATTGTGGACGATACCAATATCTCAGGAGAAATGGACTGTAGGTGAGATAATATCTCATATTATGAACTGGGATGAATATCTTTTAAGTGAAATACTTCCATCAGTGAGGAAGGGACAAGGTATGGAGTTCCCTGACTTCGATACTTATAATAAAATAGCATCTAATTACGCTAAATCAGGTATATCTAAGAAAAAACTTATTGAAGAAGCAAAAAACAAAAGAGAGTTACTCGTAAAAGAACTTAGTTTACTGTCGGCAGATAAGCTAAATGAACATGTAACAGCTAATGGAGTAGTTTATTGTCCTCATACTGGAACGCCTTATTCTCTTATTTATATTATTAAAGAATTTGTAGATCATGATAACCATCATAAAAGGCAGGTTACACAATTTTTAAATGAAAACCACATTCAAAATCCTTGTTTTTAAGATGAAAGAGAAAGATCCCATAGATGATATTTCAAGGGATCTTTTTTAATAGTTAAGATTTAACTTTCAAATGTTTTAACAAAAGTTCTGGATCACCTTTAACATAATAAAAATGTGGATTGTTTTCATCATCGTAAATCATTATATAAGGCTTTTCGTTAAGAGGAAGAAGGATAAGTACTTCATCTATCGTTGTATGTATCCATTGATTTGTAATGACAATGGGCTTAGATAAAGGAATTTTTATCATATGGCCTGTCTTAGGGACAACATTTAAATTTTTAAATGGACCAGTAATTGATTTTGTATATTGCATCGCTTCTTTTTGAATGTTTGTATCTAAAGATTGTTTTTGTACGACCATCTCTTTTTGACAATCGAATACTTCAATTTGTTTATTTGTATTTGCGAACGCATTTGTTGATAATAAGAAGAGAAACAGAAAAACAAATCCTATTTTTTTATACATAAACAACACCTCATACTTACTATACCCTCAAATAATATAATTATTTTCTGTCACATTGATGTAACAAAAAAGTTGTATGATAAGAATGAATTTTGTTTATAAGGAAACAATTGCTTTAAAGTTAACGGAGGAAAAAAGAATGAAAGTATTAATCGCAGATGATGAACAAGATATGCTTAAAATTTTAAAAGCATATTTTGAAAAGGAAGGTTTTGAAGTTCTTTTAGCGAGAGATGGAGAGGAAGCACTTCAAATATTTTATGATGAGAAAATTGATTTAGCTATTTTAGATTGGATGATGCCGAAAACTAATGGGATCACTGTATGTCAGGAAATAAAAAAGAATTCAAGTGTAAAAGTATTAATGCTTACTGCTAAAAGTGAAAATGAAGATGAACTAGCTGCGTTGCAAATCGGGGCAGATGAATATGTGAAAAAACCATTCCACCCAGGCGTGCTACTGACGCGAGCGAAAAAGCTGGTACAACAGGATGATGTCATACAAGTTCAAGATTTAAAGATAGATTTTACAAAAAATAGAGTATACAAAAATGATAAGGAATTAGATATTACAAAAACAGAACTGGAATTAATAAAATGCTTTTTAAATCATAAAGGAACGATTTTAACGAGAAAAAAATTGTTAGATATCGTATGGGGATTTGACTATTTCGGTGATGAGCGGACAGTGGATACACATGTTAGAAGGTTGCGGAAAAAAATTGGGGATAATATTATAAAAACACATCGTGGTTTAGGATATAGTTTGGAGGATAGATGTGAATAAGCTCGGTAAAAAACTATTTCTTAGCATATCTTTAACAGTAATACTTATTTTTACGATTTCGTTATTATTAATTAACTATTTTTTGCCGAAATATAATATTTATAAAACGCGTGAGAATGTAAATCGAATTACAAGTCAAATACAATCATCGTCAAGTGACCAAATAGAAGACGTAATAAACAAAGTTGAAAATGAGAGTAATGTTACAATTGCGTATACACCCATAAACAATTCAGAAGATGAAATAAATGAAGCATTACGTACGCAGCTTACAAAAAAAAGAGTTTCTTTGAATAAGCTTTGGATTACGAAAGAAGAAATAATGAAAGTGAAAAGCTTAGGGCAATCGAACAAATTGTATGATCAAGAAAAATTAAAAGCGAATTTTTTTGCGAAATATATCGCGAAAGATAATATGTTGATTTTAGTAGGTGTTTCGATTGCACATTCAAATGAATTAATAAAAACGCTGAATACATTATATATATATATATTAGGTTTCTCCATATTTCTTGTCGTTGTACTTGTTTGGATACTTTCAAAAACAATTACTACTCCATTGAAAGAATTAAGTGATGTTGCTGAAGATATTTCAAATCTTGATTTCAAAAGAACGAAAGTAAAAACAAATGATGAAATTGGTGATTTAGCCAATAGCATTAATATTATGAGTGATAAACTACATGAAGCTCATCAAGATTTAACAAATCGAAATGAACATTTAAAACAATTTATGGGCGATATTACGCATGAATTAAAAACACCGATTGCGCTAGTGAAAGCATATTCTATGGGAATTAAAGATGGTTTAGATGATGGTACATATTTGGATACAATCATTAAACAAACAGATCAAATATCAAATCTAATTGAAGAGTTATTACGGTTTTCAAAATTAGAAAGAGACGTATTGCAGAAAGAAGAATTTCCTATTGAACCACTAATCCAAAGTGTAATTGATAAACACAAAATTGAACTGCACACGAAAGAAATAGACTTACAGGTGGAATATAATATTGATGAAGCAAATGTTTATGCTGATTTAAACAAAATGAGAATGGTATTTCAAAATTTAATTTCTAACGCGATAAAATATACAACGACTCAAAATATAAAAATTACACTACAAGAGAAAAAGGACGCCGTGTATTTTCAAATTCAAAATGGTATTGATACGGAGGCTAGTAAAGATATCAAAAATATTTGGGAACCTTTTTACGTATTAGAATCTTCGCGTAGTAAAGAAAAATCAGGTACTGGATTAGGTCTAGCGATTGTAAAAAGCATTGTAGAAAGACATGGATTTGAATATGGAGTTTCAGTAGTAGAAGAAGAAATACAATTTTATATATATTTGGAGAGGAGCTAATGATTATTAGTTCCTCTTTTGTTATCGTTAAAGGTTCGAATGTTCTACAAATTTCTCAACTTTTATATAAATTATAAACTGAATTTTCTGTTATTTTGATGTATAGTAAGAGAAGGAATATATGGGGAGGGAAGAGCTTGAAGAAAAAGAGACTAACAATCACACTTTCAGCAATGTTATCTTTAACGCTTACATCAGGAATCACTAGTATGACAGTGCATGCAGAGAAAAATGAGGAGAATTCTATAAAAAGATTAAATGTACCATTAAATGGTACGATTTCAGAAGAGATACTTTCAGCAACGAAGGTTGAATTAGAAAATGGAATGACGAAACCAATCTATTCACTGGATGAGGCGATTGTAGAAAATCTATTTGTAGAAACAGAAGTGGATAGTGACCGAGATGGTAAAAAAGATCGTGTATCAATAAAGGTCATGCGTCCAAAGACAAATCCTGGTGTTAAAGTTCCGGTAATTTATGAAATGAGTCCATACCGAGCTGGGTTAAAAGATGTACCAGTTTATAATGTAGATGAAGAGCTACATGCTGTTGAGAGAAAACCGTATGCAGCAGTTAATCTCGGATCATATGGAAATTATTATGTTCCGAGAGGATATGCAGTTATTTTAGGAGAGAGTATTGGTACTGGAAAATCAGAGGGGTGTCCAACAACTGGAGATGAACAAGAAATTCTTGGCACGAAATCTGTCATTGATTGGATAAATGGACGAGCGAAAGCATATTCAGAAGACGGTAAGGAAATACAAGCGGGATGGTCTACAGGAAATGTGGGAATGACAGGTGTTTCGTATAATGGTACTTTGCCGAATGCTGTAGCAACGACTGGGATTGAAGGGTTAAAAACCATTATCCCAATTGCAGCGATTAGTAGTTGGTATGATTATTACCGTGCGAATGGAGCAGTAATTGCGCCAGGTGGATACCAAGGAGAAGATACAGATAATATGGCAGAAGCGATACTGACAAGAAAGGATCCAGAAGTTTGTAAAAAAATCATTAAAGAACTTACTGACGGCCAAGATCGAAAAACAGGGGATTATAATAAATTCTGGGACAAGCGTAACTATGTGAAAGACGCTAAAAATGTGAAGGCAAGTGTATTCATTGTACACGGTTTAAATGATTGGAATGTAAAAACAAAACAGTTCGAACAGTGGTGGGAAGCTCTTGAAAAAAATGATATTCCTCGTAAAATGTGGTTACATCAAGGTGGACATGGTGGAACGTCCAGTAATAATTGGCAACAAACGCAAAATAAATGGTTTGATTATTGGCTATATGGAATTGAAAATGGAATCATGGATGAACCAATGGTAGATGTGCAACGTGAAAATAAGACGTGGCAAAAAATAAAAAACTGGCCAGATCCTGCAGCTGCTCCATCGAAAATACGTATGGTTTTAAGCAATAAAGCAGTAAAGTTGCCATTAAGTATGGGGAATGTAAATCAAGCCTTTTCGATACTAGATGATGCGAAAATGAAATCAAACCAATTAGTAGAAAATCCAGAATTAGAAGTGCCGAATCGCTTAGTATATATGATGCCTGTATTGCAAAAAGATATGAGAATAAGCGGCACTCCTAAAATTTCGTTTAAGGGGAATATCGACCGTTCGGTATCAAATTTAACAGCATTACTTGTTGATTATGGTGGAGCGAAAACTGAAATTGTAACGAGGGGTTGGATGGATCCGCAAAATTTGAATAGCATAGAATATTCAACGGCGATTCAACCTGGGAAAGATTATACATTTACATGGGACATGCAGCCGGATGATTATGTATTTAAAGCAGGACATCAAATCGGAGTCGTTTTCATTGCAAGTGATTATGATTATACGATTAGACCGAAAGCGGGAACAAAATTGACAATCAAACTTAGCGAATTGACATTACCGATTGTAAAATAAAAAATCTGTTAAGATAAAAAAGAAGATAACTATCTACTATATGTAGAAATTTATCTTCTTTTTTCATTCGCATGTTTATAGAATTTTAGTATATGAATTTTTTATTTTGTCCAAGCATTTTCTTCAAAATCACATCACCGTATTTCAAATATTAAAGACGATTGAAGGAAAGAAGCGATAATTAAGAAGCCGACTATAGTTGGCTTTTTTGAGTTAGAAGCTACAATGGATTGAACATACAAAAATATCATTTCGTCAAACAAATGTCACATAAAGAGTTTATAGTGTATGTAGAAAAATTAAATATACACAACGCAGGAGATGAAATGATGAGAAAGGTTTTAAAATATATATTTTTATTGGCTGTAGTAATTACTTTAATTTATGTGACTTATACAAATTATGAAAAGCAGAAAGAAATTAAAAATAATAAATTAATAATTAGAGAGATTTCAGAGCAGTATGGTATGCCGGAATGGATTCCACTATCAATTGCAGATTACGAAACAAAATTTAACCGAAAAGCAGTAGGGGATAAAGGAACATCTTTTGGTCTATTTCAATTGCATCGAGGTGGATTAGCACCGGCACAATTGTCAGAAGAAAGTTTAATGGATGCGAAAACGAATGCAACAATAGCAGTTTCTAATATGGTAAATGCATATGAACGTGGTGTGAAAAAGGGGTTAAAAAATTGGGAGTTGCTTAAATATGTCGCTAATAAATCAGGTTGGCCAGGAAACTTAGGAGAAGATTGGACTGATAATAATACAAAGTATAATGTGGGGTTAGAAAAATCATATCAATTGTATAAGAAAGAGAAGTAGATATAAAAAGCATTTCCGGTTTTGGGAAATGCTTTTTATATGCTATAGTATAATAGTGTTTTGGATTCGTATTATTCCAACATAGTTCCAATTTTATTATATAGTATTTTTACATTAAATAATGCTGGAACGTATTTTTTTATATAAGGAGCAATAGGATAGGAATATGAAAAATATAGATTTTATATTAGAAAGTGACGAAACGTTAAAACCATCGGAACGGTTGGTATTATTATTACTAGAAAAGCATAGAATGTTATATACAAACGATCTATTAGCACTCTCAAATTTATCATACAAAACGTTAACAGACTCGTTAACAGCACTTGTTGTAAAATCGTATGTATTAAAAGATACAGGTAAGGGAAGAAAGCAAAATTGTTATAGATTAATTTGATAGAAATATCGTCTATAGAATCTTTTTAAGTAAGCAATTTTCATATGTAAGGGTAAATGTTGTTTTTTATTTTCAAATGATAAAAAACTAAACAGTGCATATGAAATACTTATTTTTACATGTCAAAGCACGTATTCATGAAATGTATAATTCTATTTCATTTTTATTAAAGTTATCTTTATTGTGTGTGAAAATAAACGATTATAAAAACGAAACAAAAAAACAATCCACCACGTTAAGGGATTGTTTTTTTGTTTGAATAATAAATTCCGGAAAATAATATTATTATGTAAACTTGTTTTGTGAAAGGAACATGTAATTCATACATAGAAATAGTAGTAAAGAAGCGAAGTTAATGGCTTCTGTTTGTACCGGGGCTTTGTTACTTACGAAAGCTGATTTGCTAAATTTTAAACGAGCAACAACACATTGGGCTAGCATTGCAAGTTTTAGAAAGGAGTTTCCGAATGTAGAAGTACTTGAGAATGTGAAATTTGTTGATGAAGGACATATTATTACGTCTGGAGGAATTTTAGCTGGAATGAATATGTCATTTCATATTGTGAAAAATTTGTTAGATGTTGAGGTTGCTGAGGCGACTGCGAAAAGAATGGAGTATGATATTAATTTACGTAATTAAGTTCAAAATAAACCCAGCAGTTGTAACTCTCCACTGCTGGGTTTATTTTATATTGAAGTTATATACGTTAATTCCTCATCTGTTAGGAGAGGACGAATAGATGCATCTGCATTTTCTTTCGTTTGTTTTTCTGTTTTTGCACCAGGAATTGCGACAGATACAGCTGGATGAGAGAGAACATAGCGCAGAGCAAGCTGTCCTAAGCTTTGATTTTTATTAGAAAGTAATCGGAGTTTCTCTACTTTTTGTAAATCTTCTTGAAACCACGTTTCTTTTGGCCATTCCTGACGTAAATCCCCATCAGGAAAGGTAGTTTCATTTGTAAACTTTCCAGTTAATATTCCCATTTTTAATGGACCTCGAATAACTGCGCCTAGATGTTTCTCTTGTAAGTACGGTAGTATATCTTCTTCTGGATTTCGATTTAGTATATTGTAATCGAGCTGTACAACATCAATTGCATCGTTGTTATTGAAGTGTTTTATATATTGGAAGTCATGAGTAGAAACACCGACAGCTCTTACTTTACCGTCACGCTTTAATATTTCAAACGCGCGTAAAAATGCCTCTGTTTCTTCTTTTTTATCCCACCAAATATGGCAAAAATACACATCGATATAATCTGTTTGTAGGCGTAGTAAGCTCGTTTCAAATACTGCGATGACTTTTTCTACTGTATTATAAACAGGCTCTCCAGTAGGATCATAGTGATGTCCAATTAAGCCACCTTTAGTTGATAAAACGATGTCTTCACGGTGTTTTTTTATAGCTTGTGCTACTAACTTTTCGCTATGACCTAATCCGTATACATCGGCAGTATCGATGAAATTCACACCACATTCAATAGCTTTTTTCATAGCAGTAATAGACTGTTCATCATTAACAGGGCCCCATTCGTCACCACCAATTGCCCAAGCACCATAGCCGACTTCTGAAACAGTTATCCCTGTTTTTCCTAATGTACGGTAATGCATCGGTTTTCCTCCTTACTGTCAGGATGTTATAACATTCATATGTAACGAGGAGATTTATGTGTTTAAACGTACTTCTACAATAGATGAAAAAGAATAACATAAACTACTATTTTGTAGCATAAACAATAAAAATTTTCATCTGAAATATAGAGATGTCGTCGAACGCTATCTCTAATTGGTTGATTTATGAGATTTTTTTATGAAGGAGCTTATTTTATAAGAATAGAATTTAGGTTTATAAGAGATCATGCCGGTAGCATTGAAATAAAATGGGTTAGGGGGATTTGAAAATGAGGAGACTCAAGAAAGTGAATGTTCCTAATATACCACACCATCAATCACAACCGAATGAACACCGAGTTATAAACAAGAAAAAGATAAGGCGGTTGATTTTAGTTTTTATTTTTATTTCAGCGGCGACTTTTTACGTCCATTATATTTTAACGAAACAACAAGAAATGATTAAAGGGAAACGGGATACAATTAATAATCAGCAAAAACAATTGGTTTCTTTAAAGAAAGATTCACGTTATTTAAAAAGTGAAGTTGAAAATTTAACGGATAACGAAGAAGAAATTTTGAAGTTTGCGAGGAAAGAATATCAATTTTCCAAATCGAACGAAACGATATTTGTATTGCCTAAGTAAATATTTAATATTGAGGAGACAGTTAGCAAAATAGCTAGCAAGTTAGAATATATATTTTCAGAGGTTGGTTACTTAATTATGGAATATATATCGGAATAAATATTGTTAAAATTCTGTCAATTGATTATAATATTTAGTAAGTGGATACGTTTTTTAATCAACGTTGAGTTTACAGCTCATACGTCTCTTAAGAAAACCGTTATCCTCGTATAAGAAAGGAAGATAGCTGTGTACGCTTCGAATACGATTTATGTCGTAGGGGATGCGAAAGCACCTCAAAATAATCCTATTACAGAGAAATTTAAAAGTTATTTTGTAGCATTTGTAATTGAAAAGGATACAGGAGAAATTGTGGATGCAGATTGTTCAGCAACAATTGCATTAACCTCTCAATTTGTAAAACATTTATTTCTACATAAAAATATTAATGATCCAGAATTAGTAACAGAAATAAAAAATCGTTATTTCGGTTCATCTCAAAAGGCGCTGCTTGTTGCTTTAAAAGATGCACAGAAAAAATATAATCAAATTGCTGCTTTGTCTACCAGTTCATAGACAAAATCCAGCCGTAAGAATCGCTCTTATGGCTGGATTTTTTTATTGGACAAAGAAAGGATGAGTAAAATGAAAATTACGGATGTAAAGGTAAAACGTCGATACGTTAAACTTCATACACCATTTAAAACCGCGCTACGCACTGTAACAGAAATTGAAAGTATTGATGTGTTTATTCATACGGATGAAGGGATCGTCGGAAGAGGAGCAGCGACAGCAACACCGGTTATTACAGGTGACTTTGCAAATGGGATAGAAGAATCGATTTTAGGACCAATCCGTTCGGCATTAATTGGGAAAGATATACTTCAATTTCAAACATTATTGCTGCACATTCAAACGAGCTGTGTAGGAAATACAAGTGCCAAGGCAGCGGTAGATATGGCTTTATATGATGTGTACTGTCAATTTCATAATATACGCCTATATGCGTTATTAGGTGGAATGAAAGAGATTCATACCGATATTACAGTAAGTGTAGATGAGCCTTTGCTAATGGCGAAAGAAGCAAAGAAACATGTGGAAAAGGGATTTAAAACATTAAAAATTAAAGTTGGTAAATCTGCTCATTTAGATTTAGAACGCATTGAGGCGATTAGAAATATTGTGTCAAAAGATACGACGTTACGTTTAGACGCAAACCAAGGGTGGAGTCCAAAAGAAGCTGTTTCTATTATTAAAGAAATGGAAAATAGAAATTTAAATATAGAATTTGTGGAACAACCAGTTCATGCGAAAGATTGGGATGGATTAAAGTATGTAAAAGACAATGTACAAACGCCTATTATGGCTGATGAAAGTGTTTTTTCGGCAGTGGATGCGCTAAAGCTCGTTCAAGGACGTTATGCAGATTTGTTAAATATTAAATTAATGAAGTGCGGTGGTATACGAGAAGCTTGGAAAATTGCTGATATCGCTGAAGCAGCAGGTGTGGAATGTATGGTTGGAAGCATGATGGAATCTTCACTTTCAGTTAGCGCTGTTGCGCATATAGCCGCTGCACATCCGAACATTCGTTATTTTGACCTTGATGCTCCGTTATGGTTATTAGAAGAGCCAGATGGAATGAGTTTTAGCGGATCAAAGGTAAACCTGCATCATGCAGTGAATATAAAATCTTAGAAGAATGCTGGATTTATGAAAAATGTGTAACTTATAAACTATCTTTTAAGGGGGATGTTTATGAAAAAAATGGGAACTGCATTATTGACGACTTTATTTATTTTCTCATCTTTCACAGCGGTAAGTGCTGAAGAAAACAAGGATAATAAGGCATTTATAGATGTAGCTGCTGCAACGTTATGGACCGGACCTGATTTACTTCGTCCAATTGATGAGCCGAGTGCGACAAATCCTGTTGATTTATGGAAATGGACGAAATCTATGACGCTTGATGAAAAGCTTTGGTTAACAAATACAAATAAATTAGAAACGCAAGCTTTACTCGGTCAAGAAGTAACTGTCATTGATAAACAAGGTGAATGGGTGAAAGTGTTAGTACATGGGCAACCAACACCGCGAAATGAAGAAGGTTATCCAGGGTGGATGCCTGCGAAACAATTGACATATAATCAAGAATTTGCAGAAAAGACAGATCAGCCATTCGTTTTAATAACAAAACCAACAGCGATTTTATATATAAATCCGTCTGAAAAAAATAAAGCGCTTGAAGTGAGTTATAATACGCGTTTACCGCTTATTAGTGAAGATGCTATTTCATATCGTGTTTTATTGCCAAATGGTCAAAAGGCGTGGTTACGAAAGAAAGATGGTGCTGTTTATCGTTCCCAAAATGATATTCCTACTCCAACAGGTGATGATTTAGTGAATACTGGGAAGATGTTTTTAGGGTTACCATATATATGGGCTGGAACAAGTGGATTTGGATTTGATTGCTCCGGTTTTACTCATACAATTTATAAATCTCATGGAATTACAATTCCGCGAGATTCTGGACCGCAGTCAAAAGCAGGTATTGCGGTTGATAAAGATCACTTACAAAAAGGAGATTTAATATTCTTTGCACATAATCAAGGAAAAGGAAGTGTTCACCACGTAGGGATGTATATTGGTGACGGGAATATGATTCACTCTCCAAGAGCTGAAAGAAGTGTTGAAATTATTCCTTTAAATACACCAGGATATATAGAAGAATACGCTGGCGCTCGTCGTTACTTACCTTATTAAAACGAATGGGGGGGGTTGAAATGAAAAAGATTGTCCGCTACTCATTAGTTAGTACGCTACTTGTCTCTTCATTTTTAGTTGGCTGCGGGAAAGAAAAAACAACTACAAAACCGAAAGATGAGAAGAAAGTATTGCAGTTAATAGAAACTGGTGAAATCCCATCATTGAATTCAGTAAAAGTAACAGATGCTGTTTCGTTTAATGTTTTGAATAATGTTATGGAGGGATTATTCCGATTATCAAAAAATGATGAAGTCATTGTAGCTGCGGCGCAAACATATGAAGTTAGTAAAGATGGAAAAACATATACATTTCATTTACGTGATGCCAAATGGTCGAATGGAGATCCAGTAACAGCTCATGATTTCGTATATGCTTGGAAGCAACTTATTAATCCAGATACAGCGTCTCAATATGCATATATTGCGTATGATGTAAAAAACGCTGAAAAGATAAATAAGAAGCGAATGGGATTAGAGGAATTAGGTGTGAAAGTGCAAGATGATAAAACATTTGTTGTTGAATTAGAACATCCTGTACCGTATTTTACGAAGTTACTTAGCTTACCATCCTTTTATCCAATTAATGAAAAGTATGCGAAAGGACAAGGTGATAAGTACGGTTTAGAAGCAAATAAAACAGTGTACAATGGGCCATTTACATTATCAGAGTGGAAACATGAAGCAAGTTTCACAATGAAGAAAAACAATCAATATTGGGATGAAAAAGAAGTGAAATTAGATGAAGTAAATTATCAAATCGTAAAAGAAATTTCGACGGCGGTAAATTTATATGAAACAGATAAAGTTGACCGTGCTGTCATTTCTACAGAGTTCGTTGATAAATATAAAAATAATAAAGAACTGAAACAATATACAGATCCTGTTATGTACTTCTTCCGTTTTAATGAAAATGTACCGATTCTTAAAAATAAAAATGCCCGCCTTGCATTAAGCCTTGCGTTTGATAAGAAGGGGCTTGCAACTTCATTTTTAAATGATGGATCGGTAGCTGCTAATTACTACGTTCCGAAAGGATTTTTAAAGGGGCCAGATAAAAAAGATTTTAGAGAAACAGCAGGTGAGTTTAATAAAACGAATGTAAAACAGGCGAAAGAATATTGGGAAAAAGCAAAGCAAGAAACTGGGACAAATGAAGTAACGTTAGAAATGTTAAACTATGATCTAGAAAACTTTAAAAAAGTAGGAGAATATATTAAAGAACAATTAGAGAAGAGTTTACCTGGTTTAACAGTAAACGTGAAACTACAGCCACACTCTCAAAAACTAGCGCTAGAGAAAAAGAAAGAATATGAAATGTCATTATCCCGTTGGTTACCTGATTACCCAGATCCGATGACATACTTAGAAGTTTTTCTTTCAGAAAGTGGTGTGAATAATACAGGGTATGCAAATCCAGAATATGACGCATTAATTAAGAAGATAAAAACAGAATTAGGAAACAATGAAAAAGTACGATGGAAAGCAATGCAAGACGCAGAAAAAATGTTACTTGATGACGGAGTAATTGCACCAGTATTCCAGCGCGGACTGTCTTATTTACAAAAGCCATATGTGAAAGAATTATACGTACATCAATTCGGCCCAGCAACGAGCTTAAAATGGGCAGATATACAAAAATAGAGTGCAAAAAAACAGACTTCGTTTATACGTTAGTCTGTTTTTTTATCCAAGAATGAAAAAGAACTATAGTATAATTTACCGGTATGTAAGTAGAGTAAGAAGGGGAATTATGTCTGTTATTGTAGATGGAAAGGCATTATATACGAAACGATTATATATGAGAAAATCAAATGTAGAAAATGTTGATCATACCGGACGTTTATTATCGTATTTTGAGTTTTGTAGACCTTCAAATGGAAATAGACATTTAACGTGTTTTTTCGACAATGAAAAATAAAATTATTACTAAATTTGCAGTGTGAAATATATGTAGAATCTTGTATAATTAATATGTTTCTTTGGAAACATTTTCTGACGCTATGAGTGCATTAGTTTGTAGAGGCGAAGGAGGAAACATATATATGTAAAAAATAGATACATAGAATGGAGCATTTTTATAGAATAAAGGAGAAAAAGAATGATGACGTGTCATAAACGAGGGTTACAATTTTTAAGTAAAAGAAAGTGGGATAAGCGATGAAGATGAAACATGCTTTTGGACCAATTATTTTAGCGTGTATACTCTTTTTAATTGTACTACTTATCCCATCTAAAAGTTTAGTATCATTAATTAGTGATAAAAAAGTTGAAGATGCGGCAACTTCCTTACAAAAAGAGAAATTACAAGGCGTTTTCTTACAACAAAAAATGTTAGAGAATTCGAAGTATTTACCGATGTACGGTTCATCTGAGTTTTCTCGAATGGATGCATATCATCCATCTAATTATTTTAAAGTAAACCCTGCAGGTTTTACACCATTTTTAATAGGTACTGGTGGTACGCAAAGTTTAGCTCATATTTTAAATATGACGTCTACAATTGACCAATTAGAAGGAAAGAAAGTAGTGTTTGTTCTTTCGCCTCAATGGTTTACAAAAAGCGGTGTAAAAGAAGGAGATTTTACGAATAATTTCTCTAAGCAACAAGCATATCATTTTATTTTTAATGATGAAATACAACCTGAAATGAAAAAGAAAATTGCGAAACGATTACTAGATTATAAAGTTGTTCGTAAGGATGCGATTTTAAAAAGTTCATTAGAAGGTATTGTATACAATGATAGAACACATAACGTAAAAGCGGGGTTAGTCAAACCGCTAGCTTATATGCACCGAAATATTTTAGATCATCGAGATTTATTTAACTCTCTATTTAAGATTGAACCGATGAAAGAGAAAAAGAATGTAGGATTACGTTCACTTTCTTGGGAAGATGCACGTAAACTTGCAGAGCAAGAAGGACAATTAGAATCTACAACAAATACATTTGGAATTGAAAACCCGTACTATTATAAAAATAATTTGAAAAAGAAATTAAAGTCGTTGAAAAACTTTAGAGCGAATGAGTCTTACGATGATTCGCCAGAATATGATGACTTACAAATCGTTTTAGATATTTTTAAACAAAAGAATGTAAAGCCACTCTTTATTTCTGTTCCTGTAAATGGACCATGGTATGATTACACAGGCTTCCCGAAAGAGCGCCGTGATGTTTATTATAAAAAGGTTCACGAGCAAATTGAGAAAGCAGGATATCCGATTGTAGATTTCTCGAGCCACGAATACGATAAGTACTTCTTAAAAGATACGATTCATTTAGGCTGGAAAGGCTGGATCTATGTAGATGAAGCAGTGCAGAAATTTTATTCTGAAAAATAATATGTAGATGCTAGAAGCAGGAACGGCAATTAAGCCGTTCCTGTTTTTTAGTATAAAGGATTTTGGTGCGGACAATTTGGGAAGGGATGTATATCTTGAATCTGTTTAAAGTCATAATGTTTCATTGCGAATTGAGCTTGATAAAGGTATTCGTAAACAAAAACTTGGCCATCATGTGCACTGCATAAAACGCCAGAAGTTCCTTGCCCATTAATGAAGGAGATACCGACAGGACGTCCGATTAAGTACTGTATTTTTTGTTGCCAATGCATAGGTGAATAACTCCTTTTTAACTACTATACGAAGGAAGGGATTCGATTGTTGCTTATCCCTTTGAAAATAAGAAAGGACCCCTTCAAATTTCGAAAGGGGTCTATCGAGGCTAAATATTTATTTTACTTGCTTATCGATTTTATTTCGTTTCTTTAAGGCAACTTTCATTGCAAAATACAAAATAATAAGCACAACTCCACCTATAGCGAACGATTTCACATATGGGCCAGCAACTTCATTTATATTACCCCAGTTTTCTCCAAGCTTTTCACCTAAATAAATGAAAATGATAGACCAAGGAATAATCGCAAGTCCTGTTAATGTAATGAAACGTAAAAGCGGCATTTTTGTAATTCCGGCAGGAATTGAAATCGCATGGCGGACGACAGGAATGAAACGTGCTGTGAAAATTACGCCAGTTCCGTAACGATTAAACCATACTTCAGCAGCATCAATTTGTTTTTTATGAATGAAAATATATTTTCCATAACGTTCTAGTACAGGGCGTCCTCCGTATCGTCCAATCCAATAAATAAAGATTTGTGCAATAACCCCGCCAATTGTACCGAATATAACTGCGCCTATAAAAGAAATACTTTCATTTGATACTAAGTATCCTGCATAAGCAAGGACGATTTCACTTGGAATAATCTCAATCATAAGTCCAAGCATAATGCCCCAATAACCTAATCCTTCAAAAAACGTTAATACAGAATGAATAAAACTACTTAACATTGTTGCACCTGCTAGTTCATAATTTTTTTCGAATAAAAGTCTTTTTTATTTAACAACATAAAAAGTTTACCACATGCAAATTATACCTTATTTATTGAATTGATTGCCATTCCAAGACGCTTTTATAATTCATATATGTTTTTCTAGTTTCTATAGTAAAGGATATGAATTGAGTTTTCATGAAGAGATAATGAAAAGAGTATTAAAAATTTCTCATTTTATATGTAGTAAAAATAGGGGAGGGTGTTTTTATCTTTGTTGTTTTTTTCCGCAATGTTGATATCCCTTGTCGTATAGTTGATATATCGGAAAAATCGTTGATATAATTTCGTATACCATAATTTATAATGACATAAAAAGAGGAGCGTAATTTGCTCCTCTTTTTTACGGCTTCACATCTAAGTTTTGTAAAAACAGTGTCGCCGAAACGTAACGTTTCGCTAACATTTGTACATATGCGGTATGTACAGAGAGTGTTGCGATAATAATAGCGTTACGAATCGCTTCGCGTTGTTCGTTATTAATTTGATCAAACTGACTCGCAATTTTATCTGCTTTTTCTTTCACAATGTTTTCAATCGTATGAATGGTATCTGTTGCATTTAGTTGTAAACAATTCCCTTGATTTAATTCTTCAAATAAAGAGGAGTAAGCTACATATAAATGAACAGGGTTAATCAAATCATCACTTCGATCGGCAGGGTCGTTTACAATGAGTCGTAATAACTTGCGAATAGATTCAAAATCAAGTGCTGTTTTTAAATCTTCGACAATGAATAGTAAAGCCGCTTGTTCGATTGAGTATTTCTTACCTTTTTGAGGTGAGCCAATCATTTCTTTTATATCTCGTTTCACCCAGTTTTGCATAGCAGTTACAGAGAAACTAGTGTTTTCAATCTGGTTGCCAAGCGCAACAATTTCATTTAAAGAAAACCCGACGTCCGTATCGTCAATCTTAATCAGTTTTTCAAAAATAGGTGAAAGTGCGGTTGTAATAAAAGCAGTAACGCTTTGTCCGCTTTCAATATCTTTTTTATGTGACTTTGCCCAAGCTTCTTGTAAAATACCGAGAGGCTTTTTTGTATTCCATCCTCTTAGTGATAGAAGGAGCGTTGCCATTTCGTTTCGTGTGAGATGAAATGTTTCCATCTTTTCACCTCCAAAATTATAAAAAGTTCTTATGAACCTATAATATGTTTTGTTTCATTTAAAGTCAATTCTGTTTTGCTTAATTTTTCCTTTGTTATGCTTTGTCATGGAATTGTCTTAAGTAAATAATACTTGCATATTTCGACAAAAGTTCATATAATGAGTTCATAAGAACTTTTTATTTGGTTCTAAAATAAATCTATCATTCTTATTTTTATAGAAAGATAGATTTCACATATATCTATAGTAAAAGGAGAATGGATATAATATGTTGAAAAAACTCGTTACAGTAATGACTGCATTTATGGTTATTTTCGGGGCTAGCAGCTTTATGTTCGTAGATCATGCAGCAGCAAAAAGTTACAAGTCTGGTAAAAAATCATTTACACCAAGTTCAGGTCAAAACTCAAAAGTTGATTTAAACAAAAAAGATTCAAATGTAAATTCTCAAAAAACAACTCCAGATTCAAAAACAAAAGCAACAAACACAGCACCAAAAAGTAATAAAGGAAGCTTTATGAAAGGTTTATTACTAGGTGGTCTTGGTGGTTTATTAATGGGAAGCTTATTTGCGAATATGGGGGCACTTGGTTCTGTATTAGCATTCATGGTAAACATGTTAGTAATGGCTGGTATCGTAATGTTAGCAGTTCGTGCATTTAAATACTTTAAAGACCAACGTAAGAAAAAGGCGGAAGAAGTAGCATGGAAACAATAAAAATTTCTGAGCAAGAGCTTATAAATGCACTTTGTGTGTATATCGCTGAAAAAAGACAAGTTAGTCCAGAAGAAGTTCTAGTAGAACTTATGTATGATGACGACTATGGTTTCTCTGCTGAAGTAGAAGTAAATGGTCGTCAGCAAATATTAATTCAAGCGAACTTAATTGAAGCACTTCGCTTATGGCTTGATCGAGAATATAACGTCAATTCATTTGCAGCAAGATTACAGCTTGAATTAGATGATGAAGAAGGTATTTTCGCATTAGCGAAATTTAATAACTCAGATGAGTAGTGAAAAAGGGCTGTTGAGAGCAATCTCAGCAGCTCTTTTTAGTATGTGTATTTTATACTGAAAGTTAATTTGGAATTTTGAGGAGGGTGTATATTTACATCATTTTGTTAAAACCTAGTAGTAAAACTGTTGAGGTTATATAACAATTCGTAAGTGAAATAAGTACGGACTTACGTACATTATCTTTGTATAAAAAGTGCCTAGCTAAGCTAGACACTTTTTATTTTTAATAAGCTATATAATTTGTTTAGCTTCATGTGAAGAATAACTACGCCATAGTTCATTCATCTTCCGTCTACCAACATCAACCATCGGATTAAACTGAATCGCAGCTTGCTGGCGAACGGCGTGAACATTTTGAATCGCTCGTTGTAATTGTTGTTCGATTATATTGAAATCTTTACCGGCATGTTTAGCAATAGAAAGACCAGCCACAGTTCCTTGCGCCATCGCAATTTTTCCGCTTTCAATTCCAGTAATATTTCCAGCCACAAATAAACCGTCTAGAGGGGTTTCCATTGCTTCTGAATGGAGCGGGACATGTCCTCCAAGTTCAGGAATGTAATGGAATGGACATCCTGCTACAGCGGCAAGCTCTGCAAGCGGGTATAGTCCTCCTGATATACAAACGAAGTCTGCTTCAAATACTTCCTCAGATCCTTCAATGATATTGCCCGTTGGATCAATGTTGGCAACACGAACACCTTCAACTTGATCCTTTCCGATAATTTCAAGCGCTGCTTTACGAAGGTGAAGAGGCGTCCCGTTTATTTTCATCCCGTTATTTGGATAAAAGGTTAATCCAGCTTTTCGAATCCAATCATATTTCATAAAATGGCTGCCAATGCGTAGTAAAGCTGATGGAGCGAGATGGGCGGTGTTTAATAGTGAGTTTAAAACCTCTTCTGGTTCACCAGCTTTTTGGCTCAGCTCACTCTTTTCAGGAATTACAATATGCTCCACTGTAATACCAGCTAATTGTAATTCGTTTAAAATGGCAAATGATAAAATGTTGGCGCCGATAATGATGCCTTTTTTACCAACTTGAACTCTATGGACATTTGTCATGACCTGAGCAGCACCAATGGACATAACTCCCGGAAGAGTCCAGCCGGGAAGGGGAATAGAATACTCAGCAGCCCCGGTAGCAAGTAGTACGAATGGTGCTTCTAATGTGCCTATATTTGTATGTACGAACCAAGAGTCTTCATCTCTATCTAAATTATATACGGAAACACCGCACCGAATATCGACTGAAAGTGTGTTTGCTTCTTCATGAAGGCGTTTTGATTCTTGTATTCCGTTCCACCATTCTCCAGAAGGTTCTTGATGTAACTGTCCTAATAATCTCCCGCCAGGCTTCATAAATTCATCAATAACAAGCACTTTAAGTCCAGAACTTGCACAAGAGATTGCACCGGATAATCCAGCAGGCCCCCCACCAATTACAATTACATCGATCATCGCTTTTCCACCATCTTTCTAACAATATTGGGAAGTTGTTTTCCACTTCCAACAATCATATCGTTTTCTACAACGGTTAAGCACGCCCGCACGTTCGTTTGATTGTTGACTGTTACGCGGCATTCATAGCAATGACCGATGTTGCAATAAATTCCTCTCTGTGTACCGCTATCCTCATGAACCCGCAAAGTTCGTATGCCGTTCGCGAGTAGGGCAGCTGCAATCGTTTCACCTTCAAATGCTTCGTATTTTTTATCGTTAAACTGAAAAGAAATCGGCTCTTTATCCTCTAAACTACCTAAAATAGGATGGTGTATAATTCTATTCATTGATTGTCACCTACTGACCCAAAAGTGACTGCACGTATTGGCGGTTGATACTTTAATGGAATCTCATTGGTAGTTACTTTAGGATTGGCTTTTTCTATCATTCGATCTATCGTCGTTCTACATGTACGCCCTCCACAAAAGCCCATACCAGCACGTGTTCTAAGTTTTAGTTCCCGGGCCGAGCAATTATATTCAGCAATTGTCGATTGAAGTTGTCCGTATGTAACCTCTTCACAACGACAAACAATTAAATTTTCTTTATTAGACATATGTATTCCCCCTCTAGTTCGGTTTGCAAAAATTATAATGCAAAAACTATGCCAATATAGAGGGAGGAAGGAGATTAGTATAGTCCGAGCCTTTTTAAGCGATTATATAATGTAGCCCTTGTTACACCGAGTTGTTTCGCACATTCTAATTTATTACCATTTAAAATTCGTAAAGCTCTTTCGATTACTTTCTTTTCATATTGCTCCATCTCTTCTTGTAAAGACAAAATTGAGTTGCTGTTATTGGCTAATAAGGAATGAGATGTAATTTCTTCTGAAGTATTATTTGTATGAAAGGGTAAATATTCTTGTTTTATAATGCCATCTGTTGCAAATACGACGAGTCTTTCGATAACGTTACGAAGCTCACGAATATTCCCTGGCCAATTATAGTGAAGGAGTTCGTGCATAATTTCTGAAGGTAAATCATGCCCTGGCCTTTTATAGGTAATTGAAAAGTCATTTAAAAAGGAATAGGTTAATTCGATTATGTCTTCTCTTCGCTCGCGCAATGGCGGAATATGTAAGCTAACAACATTTAAACGATAGTATAAATCTTCACGGAACTTTCCTTTTTGCATTTCTTCTTGTAAATCACGATTTGTCGCTGCAATAATGCGGAAATCAATATTAATTTCTTTTTCTCCACCAACCCGGTAATACTTTCGCTCTTGCAGTACACGTAAAAGTTTCACTTGCATATCAAGCGGCATTTCGCCTATTTCATCGAGAAATAAAGTGCCACCTTGTGCAAGTTCTATTTTGCCTTTCTTACCTTTACTATTCGCGCCAGAAAAAGCTCCGCGCTCGTATCCGAATAATTCACTTTCGAATAACGCTTCTGGAATTGCACCGCAGTTAATGGAGATGAAAGGGGCATTTGCTTTCTCACTGGCCTCATGAATTGCTTTTGCAAACAACTCTTTTCCGACACCGCTTTCTCCTAGTATTAAGACAGTTGATTTAACAGAACAAACTTTTCTAGCTAATTGAATGGTCCTTTGTATGATAGGACTTTTTCCTTTCATGGAATGAAAGGGATCGGGTGTGTCCTTATATTTTGCTACTTCTTGTTCTAAACGGTGCACTTCATGTGACATATTAAATAATTTTTCATTTAGTACAACTTGGTTTGTAACATCTGTTTCAGAAACGACTGCACCGATAATTTTGTTCTCGCAATAAACAGGATTTGAATTGATTAATACAAACAGATCGGAGCGAGGTTGATGATACTGGGCGACTATACTTTTCCCTGTATGTAATGATTGCAGGATTTCTAAATCTTTGTAATCGAAAAAACGAGTAATAGGTTGTCCGATTATGTTTTCATGTTGTACGGAAAAGATTTTCTCGGCACCGTCTGTCCATGTTCGAACACATTCTTTATCATCGATAACAGTGACTGAAGAATCAGTCGTTTGAATAACGGTTTCATAAAATGCTTGTAATTGATTGTATGAGCGATAGAGAAAAGGGATCATTTGTTTAGCTGTTATACAGCATATAGGGTCTTGCGTTTTATTAACAATAACGACTGCTAAATGGTTAGAAAATGCTTCGATTAAGGTCGAAAAAGAGTCTTTTTCATATAGGACCGCACAAGTAAATGGCTCTGCAGATGAAGGATAGTAATAAAATTCTCCATGTCTTTGTTCGATATGGCTAATGTCGAACGTATTATTTGTTGAAAAATATTTTATAAGTTCTTTTATTGATGGAAATGAAAATGCCATATTGACCTCCTGTAGTGTAAAAAATTATAGACACTGATAAGAAAATAATACACTTATTTTAGTTAAATTCAAAATATTTTTACAAATGTTTTTTCTTACATATGAAAATGTATATATTTTTAGTTGGCATACCAATTGCATAAATAGAAGGTGAGAGATTTGAAAGAAAGGAGGGGTGCTATGTGAGGCACTGTGAGGTTTTAGTAATAGGTGGTGGAATTATAGGCTGTTCTATTGCGTATTACACTTCAAAATATGGAAGAGACGTAACAATCATTGAAAAAGGGGAATTTGTTAGTGGGACATCTTCACGGTGTGACGGGAATATTTTGGCGATTGATAAAGACCCAGGGTTTGATAGTCAAATGTCATTAGTAAGTCAAAAGTTAGTAACAGAACTAAGTGAAGAGTTGGAGCACTCATTTGAATATAGGGCACCTGGAAGTATTCTCGTTTGTGAATCAGACGAAGAGATGGAAGCTGCGCAGCAATGGGTCAATCGGCAAAAAGAAGCTGGTTTACCGTTTCGTATGCTAGATAGGCAAGATATAAGAGAGGAATCACCATTTTTTGCGGATGATTTATTAGGTGGTTTAGAATGTGCAACTGATTCGACTGTAAATCCATACCTTCTTGCTTTTTCACTTCTAGCAGAGGCCAAAAAATTTGGTGTAAAAGCTTTTAACCATACGGAAGTAAAGGAAATGAAAAGAGATATAGACAGCTCCTTTATTGTAGAAACGACAAATGGAACGTTTACTGCAAAGCAAGTTGTGAATGCAGCTGGTGTTTGGGCTCCAAAAATCGGACAGATGTTAGATGTGAATATCCCAATCGAACCGAGAAAGGGACATATAATTGTAGCTTCAAGACAGCAACACGTAGGTTCTCGTAAAGTAATGGAATTTGGTTATTTGATTTCTAAGTTTGGCGGAAAACGAAAAGTGGATGCATTGACTGAAAAGTATGGGGTTGCGCTTGTATTTGAACCGACAGAAAGCCAAAACTTTTTAATTGGTAGTAGTAGAGAATTTGTAGGATTTCATACGAGGATTAACAACGAGGTTATTAAATGTATTGCGAACAGAGCGATTCGTTTTTATCCGAAAATGGCAGATATGATGGTGATTCGTTCTTATGCTGGTTTACGTCCGTGGACAGAAGACCATTTGCCGATTATTTCACGAGTGGAGCATATTCCAAACTATTTCATTGCAGCAGGGCATGAAGGAGATGGAATTAGTCTTGCGGCAGTTACCGGGAAAGTAATAGAAGAGTTATTAAATGAAAAAGAAACAATCATTCCTATCGAACCACTTCGTTTGAGTCGTTTTACAGAAAGGGTGTTAAACGGATGAGGTCACAAAGAGTCTTTACGACAATTGATACACATACGGGCGGGAATCCAACGAGGACATTAATTAGCGGACTTCCCAAGTTAATTGGAGAGACGATGGCAGAAAAGATGTTACATATGAAAAGAGAGTATGACTGGATTCGCAAGTTATTAATGAATGAGCCACGTGGTCATGATGTAATGTCAGGAGCACTATTAACAGATCCGTGTCATCCGGAAGCAGATATAGGCGTTATATACATAGAGACAGGTGGATATTTACCGATGTGTGGTCACGATACAATCGGTGTATGTACAGCTTTAGTTGAATCAGGTTTAATTCCAGTAGTTGAACCGGTTACTTCTTTAAAGCTAGATACACCAGCTGGCTTAGTTGAAGTAGATATTTCTGTTCAAGATGGGAAAGCGAAAGAAGTCTCCTTCTGTAACATACCAGCTTTTTTATTGAAAAATATTACTGTACACGTCGAAGAAATTGGAACTGTAGAGGCTGACATTGCGTATGGAGGGAATTTTTATGCCATTATCGATGCGAAGTCGGTAGGTTTAGAGTTAGTACCAGAAAACGCATCTACAATCATTGATAAGGCGATTCATATTAGAAATATTATTAATGAGAAGTTTGAAATCATTCATCCAGAGTATTCGTTTATAAGAGGATTAACACATGTTGAATTTTATACAGATCCGACTCATGAAAGTGCGCATGTGAAAAATACAGTTGTTGTTCCGCCAGGAGGAATAGATCGTTCTCCTTGTGGTACAGGAACATCAGCGAAGCTAGCAGTATTATACGCTAATAAAAAAGTCGAAATCGATGAAGAGTTTGTTCATGAGAGTATCGTTGGCTCTTTATTTAAAGGGTGTGTCATAAATACGACATATGTAGAAAATGTTGAAGCTGTAGTAACAAACATTACAGGTTCAGCTTGGCTTATGGGTATGCATAGATTTTTTCACAATGAAAAAGATCCACTTAAAGAAGGCTTTTTGCTAATTCCACCGATGGAGCATGAAACGGAGGATGTAAAATGAACATTCAAAAAATGTATACAGCAGTAGATGTGCACGTAGCTGGCGAAGCATTTCGTGTAATGAAAGACGTACCATGCAAATACTACTACAGTTTGGAACAATTAAATGAACAATTTTCAGGCGAATTAGCAGAAGAAATGAAGCTTTTATTAAATGAACCACGTGGTTTTATCGGTTTAAATGGATGTATTGTCGTTCCTTCTATTCATAATGAAGTGGATGCAGCTGTATTATTTTTTAATCATGAAGGTTCAATCCCTCTTCATTATGGTGGTATTGTCGCCGTAATAACGATGTTACTAGAAAGTGGATATTTAAAAAAGAAAGATACTAATCAATACAAAATTGAAACGTTGTCTGGCATTTTTTCAGTTCACGCTTATATAGAGCATGATGAAGTTGTATCTGTTTCGTTTGAAAGCAAACTATGTTATATGGTTGAGAAAGACTTGAAGATTGGTAATATAAGTTATTCTCTTATACAAGCAGATAAAGTATATGCAGTTGTAGAAAAGGATACGTCTTCACCAGATATTCGTATTGAAAACATTTCTGAATTAAAAAAATGGGGAGAAGCTATACTTCAAGCTATACAAAAACAATCTCTAATTAAAAGACTTATTTTAGTAGATTCTTCGAAAAAAGAAGAGAACAATATAAAGACAATTACATTTCATGAAGATAACTTTATTGTGCGTTCACCGGGATTTGTTTCTACAATTGTGTCTTATGTTCATGCTTTCTTTAAAAATGATTTTATAACGAATAAACCTTTTAAAAATGAAAGTATATTTAATAGCTTTATAACAGTGGAAAAAGTGAAGAAGGAAGAATTAGGATACATTTTCCGCTTTGAAAGTAGAGGATTTATTACAGGGATGCAGACGTTTCTATTAGACCCTACAGATCCGTTTCCGACAGGTTTCTTATTAAAATAAAATATTAAAGGGAGAGATAAATATGCAAAAAATTAAAGGGGCATTTCCAGTATTAATAACACCGATGGATGAGTTTCAAGAGATTAATTGGAATGGGGTAAAACAAAACGTAAACTACTTTATCGACCAAAAGGTTGCAGGTATCATCATTAACGGAAGTACAGGAGAGTTTGTAAGTTTATCAAAAGAAGAAAGATTTAAAATGGTAGAAACAGTGTTAAAAGAAGTTGATGGCCGTGTTCCTGTTATCATTGGAACTGCAGCAGAGACAACGAAAGAAACGATTGAATATACGAAGCATGCAGAAGCACACGGAGCGAATTGTGCATTAATTATAAACTCTTACTATTGTAAACCGAAAGAAGAGGAAATCTATTTTCATTTTAAAGAAATCTCAAACGCTGTAAATATACCAATTATGTTATACAATAATCCATTTACTTCTGGGGTTGATATGAGTACAGAACTTATGCTTCGAATTGGAAAAGAGTGTGAAAATGTTACACATATTAAAGAGTCGAGCGGAGATATTCGCAAAGCGAGAGATTTAGTAAGACAGGGTGAAGGTGCTTTTCAAGTTTTCTGCGGATCTGAAGATTTAGTTATGGAATCTTATTTAGTAGGTGCAACGGGATGGGTTTCAGTAGCAGGAAATATTGTACCGGGACTCGTTACGAAAATGTATGAGCATTTTCAAAATGGTGAATTAGAAAAAGCGTGGGAGATAAATGATGCGATTTTACCTCTTTGTGAATTTCTTGAAGGGTCAGGGAAATATGTACAAATCGTTAAACGATCAATGGAATTACACGGGCAAGCTGGAGGACCTTCTCGTTATCCAAGATTAAGATTAACTGAAGAAGAAGATCAAAAGCTTCAAACGATTTTATCAGAAATTGCAACTCACGCAGCTGTTTAAAAAAGGAGGAGTGTATATATGTTAACAACAAATATTGAGCTAAAACCAAAAGTAAAAGCGTTTTTAAATGAAGAAATTAAAATGTTTATTAATGGAGAATTTGTCCCTTCTATTAGCGGGAAGACGTTTGAAACGTACAATCCAGCAACAGAAGATGTTCTAGCTGTCGTATGTGAAGCACAAGAAGAAGATATTGATGTCGCAGTAAAAGCGGCAAGATTTGCTTTTGAAACAGGCCCTTGGGCAGAAATGACAACTGCTGAAAGAGCACACCTTATTTATAAACTAGCGGATTTAATTGAAGAACATAAAGAAGAATTAGCACAGCTAGAAGCGTTAGATAATGGGAAACCATATCAAGTAGCTCTTGATGATGATATTGCAGCGACAGTAGAAAATTATCGTTATTATGCAGGGTGGGCTACAAAGATTATCGGGCAAACGATTCCAATTTCAAAAGATTATTTAAATTACACACGCCATGAACCGGTTGGCGTTGTAGGTCAAATTATTCCGTGGAATTTTCCGCTCGTTATGTCTTCTTGGAAAATGGGAGCTGCACTTGCAACAGGTTGTACGATTGTATTAAAGCCAGCAGAACAAACACCTTTATCTTTACTTTATACTGCGAAGCTTTTTAAAGAAGCAGGTTTTCCAAACGGTGTTGTAAACTTTGTACCAGGTTTTGGCCCAGAAGCAGGGGCGGCTATTGTAAATCATCATGATATTGATAAAGTCGCTTTTACGGGTTCAACAGTTACAGGGAAATATATTATGCGACAATCTGCGGAAACAATTAAACATGTAACGTTAGAACTTGGTGGTAAGTCACCAAATATTATTTTAGAAGATGCTGATTTAGAAGAAGCGATTAACGGGGCATTCCAAGGTATTATGTATAATCACGGTCAAAATTGTAGCGCAGGATCTCGTGTATTTGTTCATCGCAAACATTATGAAACGGTAGTAGAAGAACTCGTAAAAAGAGCAAATAACATTAGACTTGGAGCAGGAATGGAAACAGATACAGAAATGGGTCCACTCGTATCTAAAAAACAACAAGAGCGTGTGCTAGCTTATATTGAACAAGGAAAAGCTGAAGGTGCTACAGTTGCAGCTGGTGGAGAACGTGCATTTGAAAAAGGTTATTTCGTAAAGCCAACTGTATTTACGAATGTTACGGACGATATGACAATCGTTAAGGAAGAAATATTTGGACCAGTTGTAGTTGTACTCCCGTTTGATTCGACGGAAGAAGTAATTGAAAGGGCGAATCGCTCATCTTACGGATTAGCAGCAGGCGTATGGACACAAAATATTAAAACTGGCCATCAAGTTGCAAATACATTGAAGGCAGGAACAGTGTGGATTAATGATTATAACTTGGAAAATGCAGCTGCACCATTTGGTGGATATAAGCAATCTGGTATTGGACGTGAGTTAGGTTCATATGCGCTTGATAATTATACAGAAGTGAAGAGTGTTTGGGTAAATATAAAGTAAAATACTATTCAGTGAGGAGTTTTACTCCCCACAAATAGCGGGATATAAGAATGGTGAAATAGTAAGAGATGCGGACAACTGGAATGTATCATAAAGGTTGTCCGTTTTCTTATATATAAAATTGCTTTTTCAAAAGAATTATAAGGGGGATTTGGATGGAGAAGTTAGTAGAATGGTTAGTAGGGCAAGTATGGAGTATTGGTTTAGTTGTTTTTGCATTAGGAGCAGGAGTGTATTTCACCATTGCGACTCGTTTTTTACAGATTCGTTATTTTAAAGAGATGATTAAGCTACTTTTTGAAGGGAAAAGCTCAGAGACTGGAATATCATCCTTCCAAGCATTTTGTTTGGCTCTATCAGGAAGGGTTGGAATAGGTAATATCGCAGGGGTAGCAACAGCAATTGCTTTTGGTGGGCCTGGAGCTGTATTTTGGATGTGGGTGATGGCTCTTTTAGGAGCAGCTAGTGCATTTGTTGAATCAACATTATCTCAAGTATATAAAAGTAAAGTAGGAAATGAATATCGCGGTGGCACACCATACTTCATTGAGAAAGGCTTAAAAATGAAATGGTTTGCAGTAATTGTAGCAGTAGTTGTAACACTGTCATATGGCGTTTTATTGCCAGGTATTCAATCGAGTAGTATCGCTGTTGGGTTTGAAAACTCATCTGGCATTAGCAAATATATAACTGGAATATTTTTAGTTGTGCTATTAGCAGCAATTATTTTTGGAGGAGTAAAAAGAATTGCTGGTGTGTCGCAAATGTTAGTACCTTTTATGGCAATAGGCTATGTAATTGTTACATGCATTATATTAATTGCGAATGTAACGGAAATTCCAAGTATGTTTGCTTTAATTTTCTCAAGTGCATTTGGTGTAAATGAAATGTTTGGCGGAATCGTCGGTGCAGCCATTGCATGGGGCGTAAAACGGGCTGTATTTTCAAACGTCGCTGGTGTTGGAGAAGCGACATATAGTTCTGCTGCTGCGGAAGTATCGCATCCTGCAAAACAAGGATTGGTTCAAGCTTTTTCTGTATACATTGATACAATCGTCGTTTGTACTGCGACAGCGCTCATGATTTTAATTACAGGAATGTACAATGTAATACCTGAAGGGAAAAGTGCTATTGTACAAAACATAGGGAATGTAGAGGCAGGTCCAATCTATACACAACAAGCAGTTGAAACTGTTATGACAGGGTTTGGTCCTCTATTTATTTCAATTGCAATCTTCTTCTTCGCGTTTACAACTTTGCTTGCTTATTACTATATCGCAGAAACGACTCTCACTTATTTAGATCGTGAATTGAAATATGGCTGGTTAAAACCAGTTTTGAAAATTGGATTTTTAATTATGGTTTATATCGGTAGTGTAGAATCAGCTTCACTTTTATGGAATCTTGGGGATTTAGGAATTGGTAGTATGGCATGGTTAAACCTTATTGCGATCCTGTTATTAAGTAAAACCGCATTAAAAGTGTTAAAAGATTATGAGGTGCAGAAAAAAGAAGGGAAGAATCCAGTATTTGATCCTAAAAATGTGGGAATTGAAGGTTTAGTGATTTGGGAAGAGAGAAGTAAAGAGGGTGCAAGGAAAAGCTCTAAGGAGAAAGTATCTGTGGATGATAGTGTAAAATTATAAATTTACGGAGTTTAAAAACTGAAAATTCAATCTATTTAACTTGGACAATGGTGTTAAATTAATTCAAGTTAGTTAAGTAAAGAATCTTTGGAATTTAGTTGTATGTAAGCTGCATTTTTGAGAATGAAAAAGTACTATACAAAAAATTTAGTGCAAGGGTCTATGATTTAGTGTAGAAATCAAAAATACTAAATAGAATAGGTACCTCCTTAGAAAATAATATTTTTACGGAGATTTTTTTATTGAACTTATCGAAAGAGTTTTAATTGTTTCATATAGTCGAGAGCTTTTGTTTTATTCCTCTGTTTAAACAGATTTGAGAAAGTTTTTAAAGGGTTCTTTTAGCAATATCTCTCGACTTATAATGAATGTAGAGAAGATGACTAGGCAACTATAGTTATTCTCGTTTTATTATGGGGAAGGGGATGTAAGGATGAACACGAAAGGTGCACAAAAAATGAAGAAGGTTATGTTAAGTGGTGGGATATTACTTACAGGACTATTAACTTTTGGTTTTTCAGAAAAAGCCTCAGCTCATGGATATGTAGAATCACCAGCGAGCCGATCTTATTTATGTAAGCAAGGGGTAAATGTAAATTGTGGTCCGATTCAATATGAACCGCAAAGTGTAGAAGGAATAGGTGGATTTCCGCAATTAGGACCTTCTGATGGACAAATTGCAGGTGCTGGTCATTTTCCTGATTTAGATGTTCAAACTGTTGATAGGTGGAAGAAAGTAACGATTAACGGTGGCAAGAATGTGTTTAAATGGAAGCTAACGGCCCCTCATAGTACGAAAGAGTGGAAATACTACATTACGAAAAAAGATTGGAATCCAAATAAACCATTAACACGATCTGATTTAGATTTAGTGCCATTCTATGTGAAAAATGATGGGGGAGTAAGACCGGGAACATCAGTAACGCATGAAGCCAACGTACCAACTGATCGCAGCGGGTACCATCTTATTTTAGCAGTTTGGGAAATTGCGGATACTGGCAATGCATTTTATCAAGTTATTGATGTGAACCTTGTGAATAATAGATTGGGTGGGAATTTAGCATGTAACAATGTAGTGCAAGTTCCATCTTTATTTTAAGAAAAGATAACCTTTGATCAACTATACCATATTAGATGATCTTTTTTCGTGAAAAGGAAGAAAAATATAGAAGAAAGTGCAATTATTTATAAAAAAATGCGCTTTAAATATTGTCATATTTGCTTCTTTAAGATATCCTTTTCATGAAGAGGTGGAAATTATGGAAAAAGTACTAGTTTTCGGGCATAAAAACCCAGATACAGATGCAATTTGTTCTGCAATTGCTTATGCAGAATTGAAAAAAGAATTAGGAATGAATGCTGAGCCTGTACGTTTAGGCGAAATCAGCGGTGAAACTCAATTTGCGTTAGATCATTTTAAAGTAGAAGGACCGCGTTTTGTTGAGACAGTAGCAAACGAAGTGGACAACGTTATTTTAGTTGACCATAACGAGCGTCAACAAAGTGCTAACGATATCGAATCTGTTCGTGTGTTAGAAGTTATTGATCATCACCGTATTGCTAACTTTGAAACAAGCGATCCTTTATACTACCGTTGTGAGCCAGTTGGATGTACAGCTACCATTTTAAACAAAATGTACAAAGAAAATGGCGTTGCAATTCGTAAAGAGGTTGCAGGTTTAATGTTATCTGCAATCATTTCAGATTCTTTACTATTCAAATCTCCAACTTGCACAGAACAAGACGTAGTAGCAGCTCGTGAATTAGCGGAAATCGCTGGTGTAGATGCAGATAGCTACGGCTTAGAAATGTTAAAAGCTGGTGCTGACTTAAGCGGAAAAACAATGGAGCAATTAATCTCCCTTGACGCTAAAGAATTCCAAATGGGTAACGCGAAAGTTGAAATCGCACAAGTAAACGCTGTTGATACAAACGACGTTCTTGTACACCAAGCGGAACTTGAAAAAGTTATCTCTGCAGTAGTAGAAGAAAAAGGTTTAGACCTATTCTTATTCGTTGTAACTGATATCTTAACAAACGATTCTGTCGGTCTTGCGATCGGTAAAGCAGCAAACGTTGTTGAGAAAGCATACAACGTAACATTAGAAAACAACACAGCTACTTTAAAAGGTGTTGTATCTCGTAAAAAACAAATCGTACCTGTTTTAACAGAAGCATTCCAAGCTTAATAATATTAAGTACGGATAAATAGAAAGGACAAGTAGTCGGATTGGCTACTTGTCCTTTTTTCTCTTTTTAAATAACGGAAAATTCAGATTTTTTTATCAGGAGGATTGCGTATGTTTAATGATTCAAAGACGTTAAAGGGGAACGGAAATAGCAAATATTATGACTTAGAAACATTGAAAAATACATTTCAGGAACTTCTCGATCAAAATATTTCTTCTGTTTCAGAATTAGAGAAATGGCTTATGGCGGAACAGCGTTTAAATGCTGAAGTGGAAGAAGTATTAACGAGTCATTTAATTGCTGTGTATAGAAATACAAAAGATAGTACTATACGTGATTTACATGAGTATAATCAAAATACGATTCAACCACTTTTAAAAAATTACAATGCAAAATTGGATCAGAAATTTATTGATTGTCCGTTTTCCAAGTTGTTAGATGAACGGAGATACGGATACATGAAGAAAATAAGATTGACGAAGAGTGAAATATTTAATGAAAAGAATATTTCTCTTGCCGTGAAGGAAGAGGCTCTTATAACGAAGTATAGAGAAATTATGTCTAACATAACAATCAATTGGAATGAAGAAACAAGGACATACGCATACGTTAAAGCAAAGTTAGATAGTCAAGATAGAGAAATTCGTGAAAGGGCATGGCATGCTTTATGTGAAGCAAGAAGTGTAGTAAAACCAGAAATAGATTGTATTATGAATGAACTCGTACAATTACGTCATCAAATGGCTCTTAATGCAGGGTTTACCAATTATAGTGAATATATTTTCAAACTGAAAAATAGAGAGTATAGCATGGAAGATTGCTATACACTTCATGATTCTGTAGAGAAGTATGTTGTACCGGTATGGAAGCGATTAGGTAATCTTTTTAAAAGAGAACTTGGTGTAGAAATGTATCGTCCGTGGGATCTTGCCCCTTGTACATTACAAAAAACTCCGTTCGATAATTATGTTGATTTATTGGATGGGGTGGGAGAGATGTTACGAAGGACTGCTCCGTATTTTCAAGAGAGATTTCAGCATATTCGCAAAAATGGGTTGATTGATGTCGAAGAGCGGGAACATAAGGCGCCAGGAGCTGCCTGTTTTACTTTGCCAAAAATAAAAGAGGTTTTTATATACTCTAATTTTAGTGCATCGTTTAACGCAATTAATGCTCTTATACATGAAATCGGTCATGCACTTCATTTTTATAAGCAATTCAATAATGAAAGTAGTATGCAAGAAGGGTATCTTCGTGAAGAAGTAGCTGAGCTATACTCTCACAGTTTAGAGCTACTACTAATGGATAAATTCGATGTTTTCTATAAGGAGGAGGGCGAATATAAGAAAGCGCAACGCGAGCAATTACATCGTGCATTTTCTTTGTTAATCACACCAGTTTTAGGGGATTTATTTCAGCATTGGCTTTATACAAATCCGGATCATTCAGCAGAAGAACGAGATGCAAAATATCTTGAAATATGTAGAAAATATAAGTATGCGTCAGTTGATACTACAGGTGTGGAGGAGGAAATCGGTGCAAGTTGGATAGAATCTTTCCACTATATCCAGTTTCCATTTTATAAAATGGAGTACGCAATTGCGCAATTAGGAGCATTGCAGTTATTTCAAATTTATCGGGAAAATCAAGAAAAGGCGATTGTTTTATTTAAAGAAGGGGCGAGTACGGATTGGAATGTATCAATTCAAGAGATTTACAAAAATACAGGTGTTACGTTTGATTTTTCCAAGGAAGCAGTGCAGAGTATTTCTGAATTTGTATTGTATATAATGACCGAATTAGAGTGAAAAAGAGCCACAAAAAAAGGATAGCGATCGCTATCCTTAACATTTATTTATAATGAGATTTTTTATTTATATAAAATGTAAGAAAAGCAGCGACGATGAGAATAGGAATTGCATACACTTGCCCAACGAACAATTTCCAACCTATTGTATTATATCCATCAGACGCAGGGATTACGACTGCAATTATACAAACAATGATATAGACTAGTAGTGGTGGAATAATATTCTTCATTTTATTTCACCTCCTTTATAATGATTTATTTGTGTATTTTTATGACACGCAATTAGATGGTATTCACAACATATAAATATCGTTTTAAATATAAAGTTTAGATAATATAACGATGAATATGTGTATGTATTTCATCATCCATCATTTATGACAGAGGAGAGGGATGGATATACAATTTTAAATTGGAACGAGCAATTTAAAGGTGATACATTCATATTATATGAAAATTATCCAACTGCCATCGTAAATTTCGATAGATATAGTGATTATGAAAGTTTATTTGCTGTTTTAGTACATGAACTGTTTCACGGCTATCAATATTTAATGAAGGAAAGTAGATTTCCGAATGAATTTTTAGGTTGTCAATATCCTATATTAGAAGAAAATGTTGAATTAAGAAATAGAGAGCGAGTTTTCTTATACAACGCAGTTCATTGTGATACATTTATTGAAAAGAAAAAGAATATACAACAGTTTATTGAATTAAGAGAGCAAAGAGCGAGCTTAATGAATTTATGAAATATGAATATATGGTGGAAAGTGTAGAAGGTCCGGCTTGGTATGTTGAAATGAATGCATACAATAAAGTATGTAAAAATGAGAATAAAGAAACTTTACGAAAATATAGTAGCTTAATTCTGGATACGTATGATTCAAATTCTAACATAAGAAGAAGTTGTTATAAATCAGGTATGATTTTATGTCTACTACTAGATGAAATCTTTCCTGAGTGGAAAACGAGTTTTTTAGAGAGTGATGAATTGTTATATGATTTCTTTAAACGAAATATAGAGTTTGATATAGGTTTGAGACAAATGAAAGAAATAAAAATAAGTACAGAAACAAAGGAAATTATAAATTTCGTTAATAGAAACAAGGAAAAAGAATTTAAAATGTTTCATAATAAAAAGGGATATCACCTTCGTATTATAGGAGATATAGAACTAAATATGTTAAATCCCATGAATCTAATTTTAAATGGAAATAAAGTATTACATAAAACTTTTTTAGGAGTGAATTTACGTAATAAAACATATATGATTAATCACCCCGTCATATCGACCTATAAAGAAGAGATTAAAAATATCAAACAAATTTATTTCGTGATAAATGAAAAACCAATAAAAACAGATGAAGGTTGGAGTATTTTAGGGGTAGGAGAAATAGAAGGTGAATATGAAGAAAAGGGCAACGCTATATTTTTATTCGTTTAATGAAGAGGATATGATTTTTATAGATATTTATAAAATAGCTTGAAAGAAAATGTACTGAAAAGTAAAATTTTATATTGTAATTTAGAATTGAGGTAAGAAACAACAATGACAAGACTAGGTATTATTCCATGTGGAAAAAAGAAAATTTGGGATAAGTATTCTAATCAAGGGCCTACAGAAGCGAAGGATGTATATATCAGTCCATTCGGAAAAGCATGTCAGGCGTATGCATCTAAGTTTTTCGAAAACTGGGTTATATTATCTGCAAAGCATGGATTTTTAAGGCCAACTGATATCGTAAACGAAAACTATGACCTCGCATTTGATTCAAAAAGTGATGAGATTATTAGTATAGAAGAACTACAAAAACAAATGGTTGATAAAGGATTGCTAGAATTTGATGAAATTGTTTTGCTTGCAGGGAAGAAACATAAAAAAGTAGTCATACAGTTATATTCAGAAGAAATCATTACGTATCCATTAGAGGGATGTAAAGGGATAGGTTATATGTTGCAGCGGTTGAAAGGTGCGGTTGAGGAGTGTAACGAAATATAATTTTTCAATGTTGAATAGATGGTACAGGAAGAATTTTTAAAGTTAAAAGCCTTTATATGCAATTGTTTTTAAAGTCTTTGTTTAACCATTTTCTTTTCGATTACCTATTTATCATTCTTCTTAATTTCTAAAATTATATTTTTCCCACCAGATTCCTTATACAGTATATAACTATGGTCTAGTGTAATATATGTGATGTTTCTCCTATACAAATTTGAGAACAAGATGTATTGATTAGTTCAATTAATGATAGTTTGCTTGAATCCGTTTTACTTGCATGTATAAGAGTATCCAGATGAGTCTTTCGAAAGCCTTGCAAGTTTACACCAAAGTTCTTTTCTGACAAAAGCCATTTCTATAAAGAAATTCCATATATCCAACCTATACAATTAAAAGTAATAAGAGGAATAAACCAACTTTTTTAATTCGGTTTAGGCGTTTATTTACTATCGTTTCTGAAAGTTTTCATATACTAAGCCCTCCTATATGTTTGTTTTAGTGTTTGTTTAGATATATTTAGAAGAAGGTCTATAGCTGAATTAGAAATTGATTAAAAAAATAGAAGCACCCAAATTGGATGCTTCTATTTTGAATATATTCGTTTATTATCTGTTTGTCACTTGCTTCATAAGGGTTCTTATTTCTTTAACTGGTGGTTTTTCATCATATACATCTACATATGAAAAATAATAATTTAAATTTCTTACGAGACCTTTTCCTATTTTTGAACTTAGAAAAGGGAACACTTGTCCAGTATAATCATCGAGCGATTTACAGTAATATTTTTCATCTAAATAAATACTATATTTACAAGTTAGTTCTACTAATGGGTTCCCTTCAGAATCATATACCTCTTTAGCGTCGATAATGTCTATTAGTGCAAATTTATCATTAAGATAAACTTTTTTCTTCTTTTCAAGTTTATTAGTCAGAATAAAAGCGAGTCCTACGGCGTTAATCAATATATTTCCTCCTACAAAATGACTACTAATAAAATATATCGATATAGGCCAAATGTAAAGAGTTCAGTGAGGGATAACTAGATGTATAAAGAAATTTATGAATGGTTAAGGAGGATAAAGTTTAAAAAACCGATTCGTTTTTGAATCGGTTTTTTACTATTGAAATACTTGAGGGAATTGTTTTACGATTCCTTCCGTAATAGCATCAGCCATTTCTATGGCTTCTTTTTCAATTTTATCGTACAGTTTTACACCTGCTTCATAATCTTTATTTAAGATGGCTAGTGCTTCAGATTTAGTCAGTGCTAAATGTTCGTAAAACATTTTTTTTAGTTCTTCTTTCGGTAAATATGGATTTATACTGTTTAGAAATTCGACAATCTCATCTCCGTTAGCGTACCATTTTTTCTCTATAGCTGAAGCTGCACTTTGGTCTCCAGCTTTTGCGGCTTTAACAAGGTCCGCAGCGATGACTAAGTGATCTTTAATCAATTCACTATATTTTTTTACCGCATTTTCACCGTAGAAAGGTTGAAGAGAATTTCCCATATCTGTTGCATTTCGAAGAAGGCGTGCAACAGTAACGTTCACATCTGGTAAATTAAAAATGATGCTTATAATAGCTAGCCTCGTCCAAGCAACATGTTGTTCCCATAGAGATCGCATATAACCTTGTAAAAAAGCTTCATTTTTACTCACACGGTAATTTCGTATCGATAAATCCCAATTTACATAAGGGGTATCATATGGATAATAATACGATTGCCAATAAGGATACATAATACTTACACTCCTTTACACATATATACCTCAAGTTATGATAAAGTCCACCTCTAGGTTACGTGTCCAAACGTTTTTATAAAACGGTGGGGATAAAGAAGATTCTATTGTAAGTGTAAGAGGTAGATTTTGGAAATGGAAAATAAAAGAGGATACTCCGAAGTAAATTGTTGGGAGCTATGAATGTATATAAAATGAAAGAAGCCCTGCAAGGGAAGTAGCAGGGCTCCAAAAGGGTATTGCCGAGATGTCGGACTCGACTAAATAATAGTAACATGAATTTCTTGGAAAGAAACCTGGTAAATGTGTCCAATTGGACGAGGTGATAACGATGGATAATATAAAAAATCAAAGGGATCTGCTTCCCGCGGCAGATCCCTTTGACTAGATAATGTTGATGAGTAATAACTCATCTGGAGTACTTTTATAGTAACAAATGAAATTCGTTTTGTGTATTGAGAAAAAATAAATTGATAGTCTATATTCTATTTTGAAATTGGAGTCATTTGTTTCGAATATAAAAGAATTACAAAATAAAAAAGACCTGTACGTTAGAACTGGTCACATCGCATTGTACATATTGGCTATGTATATAGATTAACAGATACGATTTGTGAATTCTATACTGTTCATGTTGAGAAAAAAAGACCTACTTTTTTAAGTAGGTTGCAATAAGGGGTTTTTATCAAGCAGATTATGTAAATGGTAACAATAATGTTATATGAAGTCTATAGGTCTCATGTTGAGAAATGTTGTATGAATGGTACATTTTATTTTTATATACATATTAACGTCTAAAGAGCTGAGAAAGAAATTTGAAAAGCTTTTTATAAGAAAATAAAGGCTGATACTTATAAAAAGATTCATATTTCCAAGCATCATCATTAGAAAATTGGAGTTGTTTATGTAAAGTTTTAGAATCGGCGGAACGATTGTAATAACGTTTCATATATAAACCTCCTCAATTCATATGTATATGATTAGTAGTATTCTATGAAAGTAAATAAAATGTGCATGAAATATTTTATTTCTATTATGCATTTAATAGTAATGATAAAAGTTTTTTGGAGGTGAATGTATGTCAAAAGAAAAAACTCCTGAAAATTTCATATTTGATGAATTGTTAAGTGCGACCGTATTACAGCAGTTAAGGTTACACAAGATATATGAATTTCAAGGCGGTCGGATGAAGGCTAAATCGGTTGCCTTTTTTTTATTTCACGAGGAAAGGAGAGCGTAATTATGTTCAAGTTGGACGAACTCAAATGTACTCTCATGTAATAACATGAGAGTACATTTGAGTTTTGGAGTATTGGGGGTACGGAAACGATTCAAGGTATGAGGGGCCACTATGGAAAAATATTCAAATTAATAAGATAAATATAAACAAGAAACCTATCTGCGGATAGGTTTTTATTTTACAATAAAGATGGTTGAATATTGAAACATATATAGATTCTAGGGGGATTAGTTATGCCTAGTATTCAAGATACGATATATCCAAGAATCAAACATAATCTAAGTACGGAAGATTTAAGGAGTGTATACACGCCAACCAGAAGCGAAATAGAATGGACAAGTTTGAAAACAAAAGGAACATTACAGCAACTAGTGTTACTAATTTTGCTAAAAACTGTACAAAATCTTGGCTTTTTTACACGTATTTCAGATATACCTCCAATTATAATTAAACACATTGCACAGTCCGCTCAATTACCTATCCCTATTGAAACTGAATGGGAAGCATACAGTAAAACACGTACTATAAAAAGACATTATCAATTTGTAAGACAGTATCTAAAAATTCAACAATTTGATCATAATGCTCGTCAAATCATGCTTGATACAATGAAACATATAGCTGGAAGCAAAGATGATCCAGCTGATTTAATTAATGCAGCTATTGAAGAGTTAATACATCAAAGATATGAATTACCCGTCTATAACACTTTTAAAGAAGCGGCTAACGAAATAAGACACAAGTCTTATCGTTTCATTTACGAGCAAGTATATGAATCCTTACAAGAGCAACAATTACAACAAATAGACTATTTATTTCAAACAGAACCTGACACCTTTTATAGCCCGTGGAATCGCCTCAAAGAAGATGCCAAACCGTGCCTCCTTGTTTCATTTAAAAGAGTTAATTCTGCATTACGATTGGTTAATACATCAAAAAATACCTGTTTACCTTCTTGAAAGCTTTTCTTCAACCAAAATACAACAAATGGCTGCTGAAGCTAAAACATTAGATGCTTATCGTATGTCAGAAATAGAAAAGAAGAAAAGATATACGTTAGCCATCTCTTTGATTTCTGTACAAACATCAAGAATACTAGATAATATTGGTGAAATGCTGATAAAACGTATGATGAGTATTCATAAAAAAGGACGTGAATTTTTACAGGATTATAAAAAACAGACACAAAAACGAACGGATTCTTTAGTAGCCACTTTACAGCATGTACTTATGGCCTACCAAACGGAAGGAATACCTGATGAACGTTTACAAGCTATCCAACAAGTACTTGGAGATAAAGAAGATCAAGTATTACAAGATTGTGAGGATCATCTATCACTTAGTGGGGATAATTACTATTTGTTTTTACAAAAATTCTTTAAAAGTCATCGCTCTACACTATTCAAAATTTTAGAGGTATTCCCTTTACGGTCAACAACTCAGGATTCATCTATAGTAGAAGCCATTCAATTTATATTTTCTCATCAACATACCAGAAAAGAATGGATATCGGTCGCTCATATAAAAAAGATTGGACTGTGGAAAAGAGAAGTGACACCTCTTCTGAACTTGTCTTGGATACCTGATGGTTGGTGGAGATGGTTAAGTCCTAAAAAGAAAAGAGAAGTTGTTCCAGAGGAACTGAATCGTCGGCATTTTGAAGTGTGTGTATTTTCACAAATTATGTGGGGTTTGAAATCTGGAGATTTATATATTGAAGGTAGTGAAAAATATGCAGATTATCGAAAACAACTTATTTCATGGGAAGAATATGAAGAGAACCTTGAGGAATTTTGTAATCAATTAAACTTACCTAGTTTAGGTTCAGATTTCACAAAAAAGATACATCATAACCTTCAACAAGTTTGCCATAATACCAACAAATCCTTCCCACATAATCAGCAAGTTCGAATTGAAAAAGGCGAAGTAGTAATTGGAAAACTAAAAAAGAAGAAGGTTCTTCCTGAATTGAAAGAGCTTGAAAATTATATTATGTATAATTTAGAGCCGATTAACGTTCTAGATATGTTAGCAGATACAGAGTATTGGCTCAATTGGACACGTTTCTTTGGACCTATTTCAGGGTATGAAGGAAAATTAGAAAATCACATTGACCGTTATTTAACTAATACATTTTGTTACGGATGTAATTTAGGTCCTACTCAAACAGCTCGTTCAATACAAGAAATAGATCGAAAACAAATTGCTTGGATTAATCAAAGGCATGTAACAATTGAAGACTTAGACAAAGCAATTCGATATATTATTAATGCTTACAATCGTTTTGAACTTCCAAAATATTGGGGAGATGGAAAAAGTGCATCAGCAGACGGAACGATATGGGATGTCTATGAACAAAATCTTTTATCTGAAAACCATATTCGATATGGGGGTTATGGGGGTATTGGATATTATCATGTTTCCAACACATATATTGCTTTATTTAGTAATTTTATTCCTTGTGGGGTTTGGGAAGGAATACATATATTGGATGTTTTGATGAATGAAAAAGTAGATATTCAACCAGAAATTCTGCATTCGGATACGCAAGGACAAAGCACCACAGTCTTTGGTTTAGCTACTTTATTAGGTATTCAGTTAATGCCCCGCATTCGCAATTGGAAGCACTTAAAATTATTTCGCCCCAATTCACAAGACAGTTATGAACATATTGATGAACTATTTTCAGGAGAAATCAATTGGAGTATGATTGAAAATCACTACCCGGATATGCTTAGAATCGCGATGTCAATCAAAGCTGGTAAAATCACCCCATCCACTATATTGAATACATTAGGCACATACAGTAAGAAGAATAAAATATATCAGGCATGGTTCTGTTGCAAAGTTTTTCTAAGGGAAGTTAAAATGTAAGAAACATGAGGCGAGGAGAATACTATATGGGATATTTTAAAGGAAAACAATTTAAGAAGGATATTATTTTAGTAGCCGTTGGCTACTATTGTCGTTTTTCTTTAAGCTATCGCGATATCTCTGAACTTTTGAGAGAGCGTGGCATATCGGTTCATCCAACAACTATTATGCGTTGGGTCCATGAATATGGAAATTTGATCTATCAAATCTGGAAGAAGAAAAACAAAAAGGTACAATCATCGTGGAAATTAGATGAAACTTATATAAAAGTGAAAGGAAAATGGCGTTATTTATATCGTGCGATCGATAAGGGTGGATATACATTGGATATTCAACTTCGAAAAACAAGAGATCATCAGGCGGCATATGCTTTTATGAAAAGATTGGTGAAGGCTTTTGGAGAACCAACAGTTCTCACAACAGACAAAGCCCCAGCGCTACTTTGCGCGTTTAACAAATTAAAAGAACAAGGTTTTTATAGACGTACAACTCATTGTACAGTCAAACATTTGAACAATCTCATTGAACAAGACCATAGACATGTAAAAAGGCGTTTTGCCAAATCTATAGGATTTCAAAGCCTTCGTCATACTTCACGTACCTTGAAAGGTATTGAAACCGTTCATGCTCTATATAAACGAAAACGAAGTTTGCAACAACCAAACTTCGTTTTTTCGACGTATAATGAATTACAACAATTACTAACGATTGCATAAAATCCATCTGCAATCATACCAACTTTTTCTCTGTTAAAAAACTTTGCAACAGAACCCCAAACTTCATATTTATCATCCTCTTCACCGACTATTGTATCAAAAACGATTAAATGAGGATATTGTTACGAATAATATTGTTACATATTTTTGTTACACTCAGTATGCAAGTTAATTAGACTAAAAGTTTATTAATAATGACCGTAACAAAAACGGTCGTTTTTGTTATTGTATATCAAGGTTTAAATCCTTATTGCGGTCTATGACAGCTTCGCTGGTACTACTCCTAAACGGGATATGCTTTCCACAATAGAAGGATGCACTTCAGTCAAGGAAAAATTCTAAGTAAAAAAAATTCTTCGTCAAATACCCATTTTTAAACTTTTTATTAAAAGTCCTTTACATACCATAAGGGGGTATGGTATTGTGAAAATATGGAGGCAAGGAAGTGTCTGTGATTTCAGAAAATTTTAATAATATTGTTGGAATTGATCAATGCTGCTCATAAGACGATGTGAGAAAAAGCCACCATTCAGATAAAGTAAAGAATAACTTAACGATTAGTTCAGAAGATAATAAGTCATATATTGAAAGGAATGAAAAATTATGAGTTTAGAAGCTTTAAATGAACAAGTAAAAAGGGATCTTTCTTATCTTGCATTTGGGGGAGAGGACTGGGTATGCCCAACCCACCATCCTGAGGGGCATGTCTACGATACAGTGATTATAGGAGGTGGCCAGTGTGGTTTAGGTGTGGCCTTTGGGCTTTTGCGTGAAAGAATATCTAATATCCTTATCATCGACGAAAACAGTGAAGGATATGAAGGGCCATGGGTAACTTACGCTCGTATGATGACATTGCGTACGCCTAAACATTTGATATCCATTGATCTTGGAGTGCCTTCTCTGACTTTTCGCTCCTGGTGGGAAGCCCAATTTGGACCAAAAAGTTGGGAGGACATCGATAAGATTCCACGAAACGATTGGATGAACTATCTACGTTGGTATCGAAAGGTTCTTAATTTACCTGTTGTTAATGAGGTGAAGATGAAGCTTATTGAGCCTGCAGGGGAAGATATTTATCGACTGCATATTGAAGGAGCAGGAGCATCTTCTAATACATTACTGGCCCGCAAGGTTATCTTAGCCACTGGTATTCAAGGCGGAGGAGAATGGCACGTACCATCTATGATTTCCGAAACATTACCTCGTCACCTCTATGCACATACCTCAGAAGACATTGACTTTGAGGCCCTTAAAGACAAGAAGGTGGCAATTTTAGGCGGAGGGGCCTCCGCTTTTGATAATGCCAATTTTGCATTATCTGAAGGTGTGTGTTCGGCTCATATGTTTGTTCGCCGCACGGAGATGCCACGCATTAACCCAATGCGACAAATGGGGGTGTCAGGTCTAATTGAACGTTTTCATGTTCTATCGGATGCTGATAAATATGCCGTTATGGCCCATTACTTTAAGCATCAACCTCCTACAAATGACACATTTGAACGTGCAGCTTCACATCCCGGATTTAAATTACACTTAGGTGCACCATGGCTTGACGTACAGCATGAAGCTGAGAAGGCTGTTGTCACTACTCCACAAGGTAATTTTACTTTTGATTTTCTAATCATTTCCACTGGTCTTGTGACTGATCATTCTTTACGTCCAGAGCTAAAACTTTTCGAACGCCATATTGCACGTTGGGATGACTATTATAATGCACCTGCTGAGATCGCCAACCATAAGCTTGATGCGTATCCTTACCTTGGCCCTGGCTTTACTTTCACATGTCGGGACAAAAAGGAAACAAAGCATCTTCATGGGCTTTTTGTTTTTAACTATTCAGCTGTAGTTAGCTGTGGTATCTCAGCCTCTTCGCTTCCGGGAATGAGGTATGGTATACCTAGACTAGTTTCAGCTGTGGCAGACCAGTTGTTCTCTGATAATCATGAGGAGATTCTGAAAAACTTCTATTCTTATAATGAAGCTGAATTTGTTGGAGAATGGACAAAGAGGGGTTCTGACGTAAGATAATTTTTTCGATATGGATAAGGATAAATAAAAGGGTGCAGATATCTTCCCTTAACATAGGCTAGAATCTATTGGTGGGGGAGAGTTCAAGCCTAATTCGAAATATAGACTTAGTTTACTATTCAACTATTAAAGGGAGGATAGACAATTGGAGAAGGTCTTTACAAAATCGACGTATGCATTACTATTATTAGTCTTTCTTTGGGGTGTAAGTTGGCCAATCTATAAAATGGCTGTGCCTTATACGCCACCGTTATTATTTGCAGGTATGCGTGCATTGATTGGTGGCCTTATACTTGCAGCTCTCATATATAAAATGAGGAACAGGAGCAAATGGCGTGAAAATTGGTTGAAATATTGTATTTCAGCATTCTTTAATACGATTCTCTTTTTTGGGTTACAGACAGTAGGGCTCATTTATTTGCCAGGAGGACTGTTTTCAGTGCTTGTCTATTTTCAGCCAGTTTTACTTGGATTGTTTGCTTGGATTTGGCTTGGAGAGGACATGTCGTCGTTTAAAATCATGGGTTTGATTATCGGATTTCTTGGGATTGTAGTTGTCAGTGTGGACGGATTAACCGTTCATGTATCGATCATTGGTGTTGTCTTAGGGTTGCTTATGGCATTTAGCTGGGCGCTTGGTGTGGTTTATGTGAAGAAGGTGAGCAACGAAGTAGATGCTTTCTGGATGGTGTCTTTGCAGTGTATTATTGGTGGAGTTATTCTAATAGGTACTGGAACAATTGTTGAAGACTGGTCAGCTATTGAATGGAATGGTAAGTACCTTTTGGGACTCGGATACGGCTCCACTTTTGGCATTCCACTGGCATATATCATTTACTATAAACTTATTAATGCGGGAGAGGCAAGCAAAGTCGGTACATTCACGTTTCTTGTACCGATCATTGCAGTATTCATCGGTACGGTGTTTTTAGATGAACCGATAACTTACCGCCTTGTCGTAGGGTTATTATTAGTAGGTGTAAGTATTTATCTCGTGAATTATCGCGGAAAAACGGTGAATGCTTCATTATTCAATAGTGCGCAGGTAAAATCTAATACGGAAGAGTAAAAGCGTAAGTTCTAGAATAGCCAGAAATAGTTTAGAACTTGGCACACCATAAGGAGAGAATATGAATCGCCGATTCCATAGCAAAATCAAACCCATGTATTTTGATTAACCTTTGTTCAAAACGCGTGGGTTTCTTCTATTATAAAATCAATGTTCACAGCATAATTTTGATCGAATCTTATTCCAAACCAACAATACAGCCGGTCCCTTAGCGTACAGGAAATCGGCTTTTTGTTAATCGTGAGGTAGATATTTTTAGCTAATTTAGTTAAAAAACTAATAATGGAAATATAATACAGCTTATGACCCGTTTTTACACGTATCTCGGCTGAATCCCTTATTCACAAAAACCAGTCCATAGTAGCACAAGTGTTATTCTGTTAAAGGGCGCTTTAATGGAGCAACGAAATAAGCCTAATTTCTCAATTTTAATGAGAAATTAGGCTTATTATATTTACTCATAGTGCAAAATAGCGCTTAAAATAGGTGCAAAATAACTCCTAAAGTGACAGCCAGGGAACAGTTACAGCTTCGCTTATTTTAAAGAAACTAGCATCCTATCCCAGACAAAATAGCTTATCTGTAGCACTTCGTGAAATTGGTCGGATAGAGAGAAGTTTATATATGTTAAAATGGATACAAGATCCTGAACATAGGAGAAAGGTTCAGGTAGAGTTAAATAAAGGGGAAAGTAAACATTCTCTTGCGAGGGCTCTATTTTTCAATCGATTAGGAGAAATTCGTGATCGTTCATATGAAGATCAATTACATCGGGCAAGTGGTCTTCAACTTCTTATTTCCGCAATTGTAACTTGGAATTCTATTTATATCTCTCGTGCAATCGAGACGTTACGTGCTAATGGAATTCATATTCCGGAGGAAAATATTCAACATATTTCTCCGCTAGGATGGGAGCATATCGCACTTACAGGTGATTATGTTTGGAATTTAAATCAAAAGGTTAATTTTGAAAAATTACGTCCATTACGAGAAATTAAAATAAAAGTAAAGTAATAAAAACCCGATTCTTTACATACACGAGAATCGGGTTTTTGTGTAAAATATTTCCTTAACGTACAATTTTCTTTTTTCGGTCGTGTCAGGCCTTTTAGGGCTTTACAAGATTTTTAAGCCGCGAAATATCAATTCAACATATATTTCAATCCTTATCTTCTATCCTACGGCTCTATAGTTATCTTTCGTGCAATGGCTTGGTATTTAAACCTGACAATTGATCGAATACAGTATTTAGTTTTAAAACAAAAAGCGCAAACTAATAATGGAAATAATACCTCCCAGTACGGTTCCCAATAAACTACGTGTTTTTATAGCTATAATGAAAGTTGGTATGGCTGCAAAAAATTCAATGTTGCTTGTAAGTGATGCAATCTTTCCATCATGAATAAATATCTCTTGACCAATCAAAGCAGCTATAACAGAAATAGGGACATAATTTAACCATCGCATTCCCCATTCCGGTAACTCGAAACGACTTAGTACCATAAGAGGAACGACCCTTGGGATAAACGTTACAATAGCTGCCCCTAGAATAATTAAAAAAACTTCCCATCTTACTTCCATTTCTCCACCACCATTCCTATTGTTGAAGCAATAATTGTAGCAACAATAACCCCCATACTACTGGACAATATGAAAGAACTTCCCACAGCAATAACAACTGCTATAATTGCGACAATGATATCTAGTTTGATTGTACTTCGTCCTAACATTGTTATAATAAGAATCCCTATAAACATCGCTGGCAAGGCAAATCCTAGACCGAATTCTTCAGGATTGGAAATCCACTGTGCCAAAAATGCTCCTGCTAAATTAGCTACAAGCCAATTTATATAAGCTGTTATGTTAAGGCCATGCATCCATCTTTCACTGATTTGTTTTTTCTTTGCAGCTTCGCTAATAGCAACACCAAATGTCTCATCGGTAAGTAGGGAACCTACTAACATATTCCGAAATGGAGAAAGATGCCGAAAATAAGGTGCTAGTGCTGCACTAAGTAAAATATGACGAAGATTAACAAAGAAAATCGTAATAATAATGGCAGTAAGAGAACTGCTTGTTGCCATCATTCCTGCAGCAATAAACTGAGCAGAGCCAGCATAGAGGATTAAAGACATTAGAGCTATCTCAGCTATGCTAAGTCCCGCAGTCTTTTGAATAACACCTGCCGCTATTCCGATACTTAAATAACCCAGTAATGTAGGGATGCAATCTTTTACTCCTTTGATAAAGCTATCTTCATCTCTCTGAGATGAATTCACTTGGACGTTCGACAGATTCATTTCATTCCCTCCTTATTTTTAAATAATTAGAAGCTAACACACTAACTACTACGAAAAAAATGAAAGAAAATACGGTTCAATTTATTTGAACCGTTTTCCAGTGACAACATGGAATAGATTAGAATCGTTTTTCCAAAGAGCTTCCGTTTTCTCTGGACCAACTTCTTTAACTAATTCTGAGAACATAATGTCATGTCTAATGTACTCCATTGCGATTAATACCAGGGCTGGATCTTCTGTTTTTATTGCCCATGCAGGTGTATTTGGAGAAAAATTTGCAATTAATACTTCTTCATTGTCCCGTGCGACAATCGTTAATCGACCATTCATACGTTCCTCAGCTACTTCGGGAGCCATGTAATTATGATGAGTAGTTACACCAAGCTGCATATCAGATGCTCCAAAAAGAATAGAGAAAACATGGATTTCTTCATTTATTCGTCTATCTATAGCACTTTTTATAGAAGAGGCTTGTGGTTCCCAAATCGACAACCATATTTCTTCTTCTGCTTTATTTATGATATCAATCATTTCAGCAACAACATGCTCATCGCTGCTGATACGATGAATCACATCTACTTCTTGTTCACTTTCTAAAGCAGATAAATTCTTTTCAAGATAATTCATAGAATTTTCGAAGTTGTTACGTAATCGACGGATTAACTCTTTAGCTGGCAATGGGGCATAGGTTACAGGATCAGAAGGTACTGTATAAACCGCACCTTTATCTATTAATTTTGCCACCACTTCGTAAATCGTTGAACGAGGTACACCTGACCTTTTACTTATTTCATATCCTGTTATGGGATAATTCTTCAAAAGGCCTATATACGCTTTGCATTCATATTGCGAAAATCCCCATTTCTGAAGTTCTTTATAAAGTTCTTCCATAATAACTCCTTTAGTAGTTAGTGTAGTACTTACTATAAAATAAAGTAAATTATATGTCAAAGTTATTTTTTAGTACAAATATTAATTATAAGGGAAATAATCCTTAATAATTTCCCTCGTTAATAGAGAATAAATCGCCCCTTAACGTAGAGAAATTAACTTTTCAAATTCTTAAAAACATCTTATCTTTAATTTTATGTTATTTTGTTGGCAAGACCCTGATTTCACAATATTTTTTGGATATTCCAAATGTTTATGATGAAAATATATTTTTTATTAACTTATATCTGTTTGTATACGTCTGCATATGCCACTTTTAGTTGATTACGTAATTGTTTGTTTTCTTCTTCAACTTTCTTAATTCTCCGCTTCAACGATTCAATAATTACATCTTTATTGCTGTCACTCATCTCGCGTTATATCTGTTTTGGGTAGGGGATTGTGCTTGCTGTTGACGCAGGGTTTCAATCCGTTTACGGAACTTCTGATTATTGTACAGTGTCGCTTTAGCAATCCCCGCCTCATTTGCTACGCTATTAAAATTGATATTGGATAACTTTGCCCATCGCCCAAAAAGGGGTATTAAGACAAAATATTCCATATAAATTGTAGACGACTTTAGGGTTCAGCCTTAGTTGCCCGATTTGTAACATAAACGTTCGTTTTTGTTACGTTTTATATTTGAAAATATGAAATATCCTAACCGTTGAACTAGCTGTAACAAAATACTGTATCAAAAATAATCCGTAACATTATTATTAAAATACCTTTTTGTTACAACAAAATTTGATGAGTGGCTCAAAAAAGAAGTAATCGTTGCCGTATCCCTTTAACATGAAATTGGTGTTTTCTGCCTTATCACCCTTTTTCGGGGGATGGGCAAAGATACCCATATTTTAGTATTGACTAATTCTTAGGAGGTTGTGAAATTTATGGGTAAATATACTTCTTGTGATTCTTATGATGATTATCGTAAGAAAAAGCATAAATATTATGAGGATAATTGTCATTCGTCTTCTGAAAGAGTCATTAAAGTTTATTGTGATTGTAAGAAAGAGGAGAAGGTATCTCCTTCAGCATTTAGAGCTGTAAGTTTAGCACAGCAAAATGTTACTGCTCTTACAAATGTAAAGGTACTATATCCAATTAAAGAATTTGATCTAAATAATGAATATAATGTTACTACTTCTGTTTTTAGACCTAAAACAGATGGAATTTATGCTTTGAATGCGTCTGTTAACTTTACATCTACTGGAAATGTTGATTATAATGCAGGTATACATTTTTCAATTAATGAAATCCCAGTAGGGGAAGATGATGAATTTTGGAGAACAATTGTAGCAGGATCTAATGGGATTATAGCAAGTACTCAAATTGTATTGTTAAGAGCAGGGGAACCTGTAGAAGTATTTTTTATAAGTACTGCGCCAGGGCAAATTAATGCAACTAGAAGAAGTACTCAATTTTCAGCTACATTAACTCAGGTGATTTAAGTTTTTTGTAAAAATGGTGTATTGAGTCTTTTTACTATGTGAGAGGGCTTTTTTTTATAAAGAAAAGACACCCTAAGGTGCCTTCCTCCGACTTGAACCACTTTAATTTTAATAACATCTTTTCTTACAGTACAAGTATATAACAAGTTAATCCAACCTATAAACATTTTACCATATTTATCTATATTGATTGTTGAGAAATATAATTCAAATCAGTATTTTGTTCTATGGAATGGTAGTGTAGCAATTACCTAATTATATATGGACAATTATCTAAACATATTAGCTTTAAATATACTATCAAGACTAGAATTAATTAACTTTGTGTTAAGAGAGGTGACGATATATGGCAGGACAAGTAGATACTTATAAGGAGGATCCAATTTCATTTAATATTTGTCCAACATGTCCTTTAGTTAGTACTCCATTTTATAGTTATCCTGGATTTCCTTTATCAGGTAGAATAACAGCAATTAAAGGTTGCGGGTCTACACATTCGGGAGCGCTGGATTTGACGGTTCCGAATATTAAAATAGGTACTCCAGTATATGCTGCAGAATCAGGATATATTAATGTATTATCATATGGTCATGAATCATGTGGATGTAGCAACGTGTGTAATTATGGTAACTTTGTTTCAATAAGAAGCAATAATGATCATTTTATCACTCAATATGTCCATGTAACTCCGCTTCCTGGTCTTAAATTAAAAGATCAGGTATCTGTAGGTCAACAAATTGGTACAGTCGATATTTCTGGTTCTTCTTGTTCTCCTCACGTTCATATGGCTAGGTATAACTCTTCTGGTAGTCCAACTTGTGATTGGCAATTAGGTGTAACGGCTCACACTGTTCCATCTCATTCTCATTCTTATCCTTATTTCCATCATACTCATCCTAGCGTGCCAGTCGATCCTGGAGTATCAGCTCATCCTTATATGCATTCTCCAGGGGTTTATCACCCTAGTGTTCCACCAATTCCTCGTTCATGTTTATATTATTGGTAAATGGGTAACTATGCTCATCCCCCGAAAAAGGGGAATAAGCTAAATTCATAAGAAAATTATGCTAAAAACACCTATAATAATAAACTATATGGAAAGACCGCATTTTGTATAAAAATATACCTTAAGTTGATGGATGTGTGGCGGTACCCCCTATTATGGATGCTTCTAAATTTATTCCAATAGTCCTTATATAAAACACTATCCTAAAATCTTTTCGAAAGTGGATGCCACGGGTGTACAGTTGTTTTGAATATTTCACCAATAACAGCCGGATCAAGGTTAACAATTCTTGTAGCCTCATCAAGACTCTCTATTTCTAAAATAATCATGCCGCCAGTGTCATCCGTAAAAGGGCCTGCACCTATTACCTTATCAGTCTTTTCTCCGTATTCTCTCCAAAAATCTCTGTGTTTTTCCAAATCTTGCTCCCAAATTTTTTTTCCTTGTTCCCAATTTTCACCTTGCGTAAATAGGATAACAAAGTAGTTCATTTTAACATCCTCCTCTGTTCTATATTTATGTCCACTCTATCAAAATTCGACAGAAAAGAAGAATATCCTACAAAACAAAAAGCCCCATTACTCCTACTAATAACCCAAGTGGCCTCACCATATTACAGTTAGTAGAACAACTTCTGGAAAAGGACGTTCACTTTGCAATTTTAAATTTAGGAATAGATACTAGAACTCCAACAGGAAAATTCTTTTTAACTGTCATAGCTGCCTTTAGTGAACTAGATCGAGAAATGATTAAAGAAAAACAACATGCGGGAATAAAGTTAGCGAAACAAAAAGGAGTATATAGAGGAAGATTGAAGAAATACACGGATAAGCACCCAGGTATGAATCATGTGATTGAATTACGGAAGCATACCAATAAAACTGTTAAAGAAATATACCAAATTACAGGAGTCAGTCAGGCCGCTCTGTATCGTAGATTAAAAGAACTTGAATAAAGTTCTTTTTTAATTTGTAATTAAATCCCAGAGTGGCCCCTCATACCCAGAATCGTTTCCGTACCCCTATTGAGGCGATCAAGCAATGTGTTATGTGCGGGTTAAGCATTTCTTTATTGCTAATGATTACAGGGAGGCAAGAATGGCATGAAAAGAAACTACAAGTTACGCTTGCAAAAGAGACGAAATTCGCAACACAACTTACGTATCATAAAAACAAATGGATTTCTCCAGCTTTACATGAGTTTTTAACAATTGTACGTGAACATGCGGAGAAGTGGGAGAGACGGTAGTAGAATGAAAGTGTACAGGGAATTATATGATATGTCTTTGAATCATCACTTTCATGATTCCTAAGTGATGATATAATATGAGTAGACGAAAGACTAAGAAAAGCAGGTGAATCTTTTTTGTTTACAAAAGCACAAGAACTTTTAGCGTCCTACTTTGGCTATTCTTCATTCCGAAGAGGACAGGATGAAACAATTAAAAATGTATTGGATGGAAAAGATACAGTGTGTATTATGCCTACAGGTGGCGGTAAATCAATCTGTTATCAAATTCCGGCGTTAGTATTTGAAGGAACGACATTAGTTATCTCACCTTTGATTTCACTTATGAAAGATCAAGTAGATACATTGGTGCAAAATGGGATTTCTGCTACGTATATTAATAGTTCTATTTCTATTACAGAAGCCAATCAAAGAATACAACTTGCAAAACAGGGACATTACAAGTTGCTTTACGTGGCACCGGAGCGTCTTGATTCTATGGAGTTTGTAGATCAACTTATCGATATGAAAATTCCGATGGTTGCCATTGATGAAGCGCACTGTATTTCACAGTGGGGACACGATTTCCGTCCGAGTTATTTACATATACACCGTATTTTAGACTATCTCCCAGGAAAGCCACTTGTACTAGCGTTAACAGCAACAGCAACACCACAAGTACGTGAAGATATTTGTAATGCTCTTGAAATTGATCAAGAAAATACAGTTATGACAACGTTTGAACGTGAAAATTTATCGTTCTCAGTCATAAAAGGACAAGATCGAAATACATATTTGGCAGATTATATTCGTCAAAATAAGAAAGAATCTGGTATCATTTATGCGGCGACAAGAAAAGTGGTTGACCAGTTGTATGAAGATTTAGGAAAAGCAGGAGTTTCAATCTCGCGTTATCATGCAGGTATGAGTGATCATGATCGAAATGAACAGCAAGAACTTTTCTTACGTGACGAAGTAAGTGTTATGGTTGCAACATCTGCATTTGGTATGGGGATTGATAAATCGAATATACGTTATGTTATTCATTATCAACTTCCAAAAAATATGGAAAGTTACTATCAGGAAGCAGGTCGTGCTGGTCGAGATGGATTAGATAGTGAGTGTATTTTGCTATATTCTTCTCAAGATGTACAAGTGCAGCGCTTTTTAATTGATCAATCAACAGGAGAATCACGTTTTTCAAATGAACTTGAAAAATTGCAACATATGACGGATTATTGTCATACAGAACAATGTTTACAATCGTTTATCCTACAATATTTCGGTGAAGAGCCAAAAGAAGATTGTGGTCGTTGTGGGAATTGTGTAGATGATCGTGAAAGTATTGACGTTACGAGAGAATCACAAATGGTACTATCCTGTATGATTCGAACGAACCAACGATTTGGAAAACAGATGATTGCACAAGTATTAATAGGATCGAAAAATAAGAAAGTCGTTGAATTTAATTTTCATACATTACCAACGTACGGACTTTTATCAAACCGCAGTATGAAAGAAGTAAGTGAATTTATTGAGTTTTTAATTTCAGAAGAGTTAATTGCGGTTGAACATGGAACGTATCCAACATTAAAAGTAACAGAAAAAGGAAAAGAAGTATTACTTGGTAAAGAGAATGTTTTACGTAAAGAACGAGTGGAGACAAGACAAATTGTACAAGATCATCCGCTATTTGAAGTGTTACGTGAAGTTCGTAAAGAAATTGCACAAGGAGAAGGCGTACCGCCGTTTGTTATTTTCTCTGACCAAACTTTAAAAGATATGTGCGTGAAAATGCCACAAAGTGATGTAGAACTTTTAAATGTAAAAGGTATCGGTGAGCATAAACTTGCGAAGTATGGTTCTCACTTTTTACAAGCAGTCCAGCATTTTATTGAAGAAAATCCAAATTATGCTGAGACAATTAAGACTGAAGTTGTTACAGAGCGTAAGAAACCAGGAAAAGCATCAACAAATTCTCATTTAGAAACGTATGAAATGTATAAACAAGGTATTGAATTAAGTGCTATCGCAAAAGAGAGAGACTTGTCACGTCAAACTGTTGAAAACCATTTAATTCGTTGCTATGAAGATGGTATGGAAGTAGATTGGCCAAGCTTTGTACCAGCAGAATATGAATCTCTTATTGAATCTGCGGTGCAAAATGCAGAAGGTGGATTAAAGTCTATTAAAGAACAACTTCCTGAAGAAGTGAGTTACTTTATGATCCGTTCTTATTTACAAATAAGAAAATAGAGAAGTGTGAAGGGGATAAGGTAGATGCATCATGTTTTCGTTTATGGCACATTAAGAAAACTACAAACGAATGCTCATTATTTGCAAGGGGCAACATGTATTGCGGAAAAAGCTTGGACTTATGGAGAATTATTTGATACAAATGAAGGCTATCCTGCAATGATTTGTTCAAATGAGGAAAAGGTATATGGAGAGGTTTACGAAGTAAATGATGAAATATTACAAAGGCTAGATGAACTAGAAGAATATACAGGTAATCCTGAGACTGATTTATATGACCGAATTACACAAACGATATATTTTGCTGATAAAGAAATACATGCATATGTGTACAATGCTCAAGATAAAGAGATGTTAAAGAAGCCGATTGCTTCTGGTAATTGGGTGTACTATCAAAGAGAGAAATAAAAACTTATTTATAGTTATGAGTAATGTAAAACCTGGGTAGTGGACGCTTTGGAAAACCTTCATTATTCGGGTTTTATTTATTTTTTAGTGTCGAGGTTACTTTCTATCCAAATTCTTTATTATTTACTACATGAATAGGGTGAGAGGACTTGTAAACTAAGCAGGGAATATATTTAAATAAAAGTTTTGACTAAAGGAAGGTGATAACACATGGAAAGTTTAACAGTACCTGAGTTTTTTCTTTTATTATCTGTAGATGATGACACACAAATGATACAAATTCCTTACCAGTCCAATATAGAAATGTTCATAGCAATAAATATATTTTTAGAATTATATCTTCAAAAGTATATTTATATAGACCATGAATTCAATATACGTAGAACTGTTAAGTCATCAAATATCCTTTATTTGCAACAAACTCTAGATGCAACACAGCATTTAGGAGATAAGTACGGTATAAAAATGTGGTTGCTGACAATTTGCAGTAAACAACAATTAACTCACAAACTATATCATTCAGTTTTGGAGTGTATACAACGTAAAAAACAAATTAAGATAATCGAAAAGTGTGTATTGGGTATATCATTTCAAAAAAAATATAATTGCCTTCAAACTAAAGATCAAATTCTTACATTTTTACGACAAAGATCTTTGGAAGGTGGGAGACAATACTTATCTACGTTAACACTTTTCCTCATTATGGATTTGAACGGAATGTTAAAAAGCAAAAGGTTCCAAAGTAATTATGAGTATTTGATTCAATTAGAAGAATGCAACAAGCAATTGCCGGAAGTTACATTTTTGCGCAAAGTAATAATACATGTTAAAGAGACATTACCTAGTCTTTTAATAGGGAAACACGCTCCGTTTTCAAGTATGTAAATTTAATGATGTAACATGCTTTACAACGTTCAACGTGTAGTAGAAAAGTTGTACTGATATCGGTCATTACTTTTAGAATATTTCGATAATATATCAATTGTAGTAAAAAGTAAAAATAGAAGAGATTCGTCATCTATGTGAGGAAGTAAATTTGAGTATTGTGGGGATTTTTCCAGGTGGCGCATTTGATTTTGAGAAATGGCGATATAAAGAGCAGGCTACTTTACATGAGTGCTTATCGTATAAAAGTAAAAAATTAAATGATAAATAAAATATAAAAAGGTAGGAGTTAATTCCTACCTTTTTATATTTTAGAAAATTCTTACATAAACTATTGACTTTATGATTATGTTTTTTATACAATTGTATCTCGACTGAAAAATTAGAACGGACAGGAGGGAATCATCGCAATGAATAACATATTTGAAGAAGAATTACAGAAAATGAAAGATATTTTATGTACGATGGATGAGCAATTAGAAAAGCTGGAGAAAATCCCTGTGTACTATGGAGAAGATTTTAAAGAGCAAATTCTTGAGAGCATGAGGGAGTCAAACAGACAAAATCTACGTATTGGTGTACAGGAGCCATACTTTGGAAGATTAGATTTTCAAGAAGATGGGCAATTTGAACCAAGGCCACTTTATATTGGTAAAGTAGGTGTTTCAGATGAAAACACGATGAAACCGATTGTTATAGACTGGCGTGCACCTGTTGCTAGTATGTTTTATTCATTTACCGGCGGTGAAGAACCAGCTTTTTATCATTCACCAGACGGGTTAGTAGAAGGAGATGTTTATTTAAAACGGAATATTTCCATTCGAAAAAGAGAGCTAGAACGTGTTGTTGATACATATGTAAAAGGAAGTGAAGATGTATCGCTTGCAGATGATTTTCTTCTATATCGATTAGGTGAAAATAAAGATAATAAATTAAAGGATATCGTTTCAACGATACAATCGGAGCAAAATGATATTATTCGTGCAGAAAAAAACTTACCACTATTGATTCAAGGGGTTGCAGGAAGCGGAAAGACAACGATCGCTTTACATCGCCTTGCTTTTTTAATTTATGAATATCGTGAACAGCTAGAAGCTGAGCGAATGATTGTATTTGCCCCAAATAGTTTGTTTTTAGATTATATTTCTAGCGTACTTCCTGAGCTTGGAGTAGGGAATATTAGTCAAACAACATTTCAAGATTGGGCACTGCGTACATTAGATGATGCAGTGAAATTGAAACAGACAGAAGAAAAGTTGAAAGAAGCTTTTTCAATCAATCGTGATGAAAAAAAGGTTATGCTTGGTAAATTAAAAGGGACGATGGAGTTTAAATCGTTTATAGAAGAGAGAATGATTCAGTTTGAACAAGAGCTAGTACCGACAAAAGATTTTGAAGCGTGGGATAGAGCGGTTATTCCAGTGGAAGAAATTAAAAAATGGATGCAAGTTGAATATAAACATTATCCATTAAAGAAGCGAAGAGAACGATTAGTTGGTCGTATGAAGCGCTGGATTGAAATTGAACTGAAAAAGTTTGGAGAAACAAACGAGAAAAAGTTATTAAAAAAAGAAGCGACAAAGCGATTAAACACTTATATGAAATTTTGGCCGAAAATGAGTCCGCTCTCACTATATAGCTCGATGATGAAGAGTAAGGAAATATTTGAAGTATTACATGAAGAACTAGTCCAAGAAACAGAAAAGAATTGTGGCAAAAAAGAAGTATATGTAGAAGATCTACCAGCTTTAATTTACATTCATCATCGTATAACAGGGATTGAAATTGGACAAAAATTTCATCACGTTGTTATTGATGAAGCGCAAGACTTTTCACCTTTCCAAGTTTACATATTAAAAGAAATTACACTAGGTAATTCTTTCACTATATTAGGTGATTTATCTCAAGCGATTTATGATTATCAAGGGATTGAAGACTGGAATAGTTTTAAAGAAGTATTTCAAGAAACAGGATATTATGAACTGACGAGAAGTTATCGTTCTACAAAAGAGATTATTGAGTTTGCAAATGAAGTAATTAAAAATGCGGATATTCCAGTAGGACTCGCAACGCCTGTTTTCCGTAGTGGTGAAAACGTAAAAATTGTTTCTACAGAGGATCAATTTGCTGAAATTGTAAAGACATTACAACACTTGCAAGATGAAAATGTAAAAACAATTGCGGTAATAGGAAGAACAGATGATGAGTGCCGTGATATATATATGAAATTAACAAATGCAGGAATAAATGTTAACGTTATTGAAGCGAATCAGAGCAAATATGAAGGTGGTATTTCAGTAGTACCTGTCTATCTAGCAAAAGGCTTAGAATTTGACGCAGTACTTCTCATCGATGTCGATGAGGAACATTACAAAAATACAAAGCATGATGCGAAATTATTATATGTCGGATGTACGAGATCGCTTCATGATTTATGGATTTTCCATACTGGAGAAGCATCGCCTTTAATTAAAAGATAAGCAATTCAAGAGGTTTTTCTAGTAATGGACTGAAAAATCTCTTGTTTTTCTATATAAAGACATAGGGGAGAAAATAATAATGATTACAAAAGTAATAACAAAAAGAAATTGGGATGCCGCAAAAAACATTGGAGAAATTAATGAAGCCTCACTTATAGAAGAGGGGGTTATTCATTGCTCGTTTTTAGAGCAAGCTTTAAAAGTTGCTAATAAATATTTCAGCAATGAAGAAGATGTTTTATTACTTATAGTTGATCCTGCTCTAGTAAAAGCAGAGATTAAATATGAACTCGCTTCTAACGGTCAAAAGTATCCGCATGTATACGGAGTAATACATGCAGAGGCGATTGTAGATGTTGTTCCATTTGCTAAAGAAAAAGGGGAATTTACATTACCAGTGATACATGGCTAAAAGTATTATATATATTAAAGTTTGATCGTGAGCTAGTAAGAAAATAAGAACATAAGAAAAGCGCAAATTATATAATTCGCGCTTTTTTCTGATTTTCATAAAAATTATTGTTTTTGTCACATCAATACTGTACGATACATAGTATAAAACACATACTGTATGACATATAGTAATAAAAATGAGGTGGGTGAATGGATACTTTATTGAATTCATTAATTACTGAGCTGAGAAGAGGAACGTTGACATTAGCGGTTTTAAGTCAATTAAGAACTCCGCAGTATGGATATTCACTTGTCCAATTATTAGAGGAATCAGGCATCATGATAGATCAAAGTACTTTATATCCGCTACTTCGTCGATTAGAAAAGCAGGAGCTAGTGACGAGTAGTTGGGATAAAACAGAGAGTAGACCTCGTAAATATTATGTTTTAAGTGAATATGGACTAGAGATATTTTTACAATTGAAAAAGGAGTGGATAAAGGATTCGAAAGAACTTTATAACCTATTAAAGGAGGACGAGAATGAGTTTAATTGATGTTTACATTCAGGAAGTCGCGAAAAGAATACCTGAGAAAAACCGTGAAGATATTGTACTTGAGTTACGTTCGACAATCGAGGATATGTTACCTGATGATTATAATGAAGACGATGAAAAAAGTGTTCTTGAAAAATTGGGGAGTCCAGTCTCATTGGCTAATGGGTACTTGGATAGACCGATGCATTTAATTGGACCACGTTATTTTGATGTGTATATGACATTATTAAAAATGATTATACCAATTGCAGTTGTTATTGCACTTATTTCAATGGCTGCAGAAAATTTTATAGGCTATAGTGGTGAACAGGCGGTATTAAATGTTATTTTAAAATTGATAGGTGAAGGTATCGGGAGAGTATTTGAAGTTGGCCTCCATGTATTTTTCTGGTTGACACTTGTGTTTGTTATTTTAGAGAGAACTGATAAAGACAAAGATATCCAACCTTTGACAACAAGTTTAAAAAAATGGACTCCTGATGATTTGAAAAATATCCCGTATATCCCGAAGAAAAAGGCGATCTCAAAGTTTGAAGTTTTTGGGGGATTGATGTGGACGGCAGTATGGGCAACACTTTATTTTTATGCGAATCATCTTGTAGGTGTATATGAAGGTACCGGAAATGAATTGCAGTTTGTTGCACCAACTTTTAATCAAGATGTTTTACTTCAGTACTGGCCAATCGTTGTTTTTATGATCGTCTTCGAGATAGGTATGTCTCTTTATAAGTTAGTAGAAAGACAATGGACGAAAAGAATGGCAATTGGAAATGCGATTCTTCAGTTAGTCGGAACAATAGCATTCATTGTAATAGTAGTAAATCCACATTTATTAAACGAAGGATTTATTACGTATGTGGCAAATGTATTTACTATTTCTCCGGAGGAATTTAAAACGTGGCTAATTGGCGGAGGGATTTTCTTCTACATGTTATCAGCGGCACTAAGTGTACTTGATGGTTTTCGAAAAGCGAGTATTCGTTTGTAGAAAAGAATCTGAAATTTCGATAAAATAGAATCACTTGAGAGAAAGTTAAATAGAAAAATCATTAAGAAAGGAAAGGGAAAATGGTAAGGGAAGCAACTGAAAAAGATTTACCATATATTTTAGATATTTATAATGATGCGCTACTTTATACTACAGCTGTATATGCATATAAACCTGTAACACTTAAAAATAGGATAGATTGGTATGAACAAAAAAAGGCTGAAGGTTATCCGATATTAGTACACGAACTAGATAATAAAGTAGTAGGATTTGCGACATTCGGTCCATTTAGAGCATGGCCTGCTTATAAATATTCAATTGAACATTCTATATACGTTGATAAAGAATATAGAAAAAATGGAATTGGGATTTCCTTAATGAAAGAGCTAATCGCTATTGCACAGGAAAGAGAATATATGACTTTAATTGCTGGAATTGATGCAGAAAATGAAAAAAGTATTACCATGCATAAAAAATTCGGGTTTGTTCATTCAGGGACAATAAAAAAGGCAGGTTTTAAATTCGATAGATGGCTAGACTTAGCCTTTTATCAATTGAAGCTGAATGGGCCTGAAAACCCTACGGAAGAATAGATGTATTCGTTACTCGCAAAAATTGAATATTAAAAAGCAATTTATATTTCATTATTTTCAAAAGGTAGTATGAAGAAATCTCATGCTATCTTTTTCTTATTGTATGTATGAATATCATTTAACAAAAAAAGGATTTTTATATTCAATATCGAATTTTGAGAAGATGATAAAACGATATAAAAAGAGGAATGAATATGCATACTGTCATACGAAAAATAAAAGAAATACAAAGTGATCAAGTTGGAATACTTGTTTACTCAACAAAGAATGAAAATATAGTTGCTTCCCATAACAGTGAACAATACGTTCCGTTAGCATCGGCAGCGAAAGTAGCAATTGGATTTGTGGTAGCAAAGATGGTGGAGAAAAATGAAATTAGTTGGAATGATGAGCTAAATCATATAACATTTAATCCGAAAGAGGATAGCGCACAGTTATATCCACATTTACAAGGAAGAGATACTTTAACGCTTAGAAATGCGGTAGAAGTAATGATAGCTTGTCACGATAGTTATATTGCTCAATCAGTTGTGATGCATTGCGGAGGATGGGATGGTGTAAGGCAATGTGTTCAAACATATTTTTCAAAGATTCATATTAAGGAAAACCCTAAAGATGAACAAAATGTTGGAGAATTAAATCAAATTCTTACACTTTTAATTTATATATTTCAAGGATACAAATCGGCACCGGAATTATGGGAACCTATTATGAGTGGAATGGTAAGACAACAAGGGAACTATGAAGGTATACCGTATTATCATATAGCTCATATGACAGGTGGACTACCCACCGCTACAATAAATATTGGTATAATAGGAATGTGTCATGAATATCCATTTCTTTATGTAATGGGAGCAAAAGAGTTGCCAAATCGCCTTGAAAATAAAGAAACAGATATAAAGATGGAAGAAGTATTACAGTATTTATATAGGGAGTATACAATTTAATTAGGAGGGAATTATCCATTGAAACTAGTACAACAAAACAACGCGAGCGAGTATATAAAAAATAAAGTAATTCAATACAATATGTCTGTTCTAACAGATGAAGCAAAACAATCTGTGGAGCATGTAACCTTCGTATTAAAAGATAATGAAGGAAAAATATTCGGTGGTATATCAGGAACGATGTATTTCTATCATCTTCATATTGACTTCTTATGGGTAGATGAATCAGTACGTCATGGTGGATATGGTAGTCAATTGTTACATAAAATTGAGGAAATCGCACAAGAAAAAGGATGTAGGCTAATTTTGCTTGATTCATTTAGTTTCCAAGCACCTGAGTTTTATAAAAAGCATGGATATAAAGAGTTTGGGGTCGTTGAAGATCATCCTAAAGGTCATAGTCAGCATTTTTTAGAAAAACGATTATAAGTAAAATATAATTATATTATGTATACTAATTACTAAGAGAAGAGAGAATGTACAATTATAAATTTCATCATGAGTATCCTATTTCTATACAACAAATGAAGAAGCTTTATAATTCTGTAGGTTGGTGGCCTGAAAGAGAAGAAGTGGATATTGCTAAAATGCTAGAAAATAGTATAACAATTGGTGTATGGAAAGAGAGCGAGCTAATCGGGTTTGCTAGAGCGGTTTCTGATGGCGTGTTTCGGGCGTATATTGAAGATGTTGTAGTATATGAGGCTGACAGAAATAAAGGCATCGGTGAAGAGATGCTTACAATGCTACTTCGTGAGCTTACTCATATCGATATTGTTAGTTTATTTTGTGAAGAAAAACTTATAAAACTTTATAGAAAACAGCAATTTAAAGTAACGAAGCAAATTGTAATGCATCGTAATCAGTTAGTAAAAGAATAAGAGGTGTAAGTAGTAATGGAAGCAACACGAGCGTATTGTCTGTCAAAAAGAAAAGCGACGGAAGATTCTCCAGATGGATGGAGTGCAACATGTATGAGACTTAATAATAAAATATTCGCGATATTAAACCATGAAGAAGGAGAAAAGGCAGCGATTACATTAAAATGTGATCCGGAAATTGCGCTAAGGGTAAGAGACGATTATCCTGAAGCGATTATTCCCGGATACCATATGAATAAAAAACATTGGAACACCGTTTATATACATAGAGATTTAGGACAAGAGGAAATTAATAAAATGATAGATTGGTCATATGATTTAGTTTTACAATCTTTTTCAAAGAAGAAGCAGCAAGAAATAGTAAGTTAATAGGGGGTGTCGGAGGAGAAAATAAATGATTCGTTCCATAGCAGATACGTATAACAAGCTAGCGAATACATATAAAAATGATATTGATGAAGCAAGTTCATTTAATGCGTACTATGAACGCCCAGCTATGATGGAACTACTACCACTACAATTGCAAGGAAAAAAGGTACTAGATGCAGGTTGTGCAGCTGGGTGGTATTCTTCTCAATTCGTTGCACGTGGAGCTGAAGTTATAGCTATCGATGTAAGTTCAGAAATGGTGAAAGTAGCGAAAAATCGCGTTGGTGAGCCAGCAATGTTCTTTTGCCATGATCTCCAAGAAACATTGCCGTTTGAAGATAATATTTTCGATATTATTGTAAGTTCGCTTACTTTTCATTACTTACAAAATTGGACTAAAGTATTTCAAGAGTTTCATCGTGTTCTTAAACTAGAAGGTATATTTATATATTCAGTTCATCATCCGTTTATGGACTTTACAAAGTTTGAATGTGCCGATTACTTTAAAACACAATTATTAGTAGATACTTGGCATAAGCCAAATATTACAATTGATGTCAGCTTCTATAGAAGGTCTCTGCAAGATATTATTAATGAAACAACGAAAAGTTTTAAGCTAGAACAACTAATTGAACCGAAGCCGTTAGAGAAGATGAAAGAAGTAGATGAAAAATCATATGACTATTTAACAACAAATCCGCATTTTCTTATTATAAAAGCGAAATCAACAAAGTAACTGCCTGAAGAAGTTAGTAAGATAGCTTGTCTTGTGAAATGAATGTATTTCGCAAGCTATTTTTAGATGGAGATTGAAGTCTATGAGATGTGAAAAGTACGTTTTGTGTAAAACGGTTAGTATAAAATAGGAGAATTTATAATGGATAATAAACGAAATAGAATATTATACGCAGCTTTTACTATACTCGTAATTGTTTTAGGCCTTAGCTCAAGAAAATTCGCATATGCTTTACCAGATGTATTGAATGCGTATTTAGGTGATGCGTTATGGGCATTAATGATTTTTACAGGATTTGGATTTTTATTTCCTAAAATAGGAACGAGGAAATTAACTTTGATCAGTTTACTATTTTGCTATGGAATTGAAATGAGTCAATTGTATCATGCGGAATGGATAGATCATATTCGTGCAACGACTTTAGGTGGACTTGTATTAGGATATGGATTTTTGTGGAGTGATATATTCGCTTATACAATTGGTGTTGGATTTGGTATGCTTTGTGAATTCGTGTTTCGAAGAGATAAAGAGAATGGATTTAAATAAAGGGGTATAGGTACAATGAAACAAGTATTAGAAATTGCAAAGTATTGGTTTCAAGACGATCAAATAAAAGCGAAATCAATTGGGCAAAAAGTAATAAAGATTACAAGTAATAAGCAAAATTATATTTTAAAAGAAAAAGGATCAATAAAACAGTTGTTAGCCGAGATACATACAGTAGAGCAGCTTTATAAAAAAGATATTGAGGTTCAAAAGCTTGTAAAAACGAGAAATAGTGAAAGCTATGTTGTATATAAAGATAAATATTATTGTATGTATGAATATATAGATGGAAGCGTTGTGGAAGTGAAACGTGTAGAAAGGTTGAGAGAATTAGGAGATACGATTGGAAATAAAATCGCTAAGCTGCATCAGGCACTTTATTCAATAAATCATGTAGATGAATTGATAAAATGTGACTTATATAAAGTCGTTTATGAATGGGCTATGCCGATTTTAGAAAAGAATGAACAGGTTCATCCTGAGGTAATTCAAAAAATGTATCAACTACAAAAAAATTTAAAAGAGCATATTACATCATTGCCAAAACAAATTATTCATCGAGATATACACTTATCCAATTTAATCTTTAACGACAATGAATTTCAAGGATTCATAGATTTTGAACTTTTAGAGGGAAATGTAAGAATATTTGATTTATGTTATTGTTTCACAAGTATGTTAAGTGAATTATTCACGGATGATACTTTAAGACGTAATTGGTTACATATCGTTAGAAATATTTTTGAAGGATATTATAAACAAAATGCTTTAATAAGAGAAGAATTTCAAGCTATTTGGTATGTTATGCTTTCAATTCAAATTATCTTTATCACTTATTTTGTTCATTCAGCAGATTTACTAAAGTTAAACGAGGAGATGTTCTTGTGGATTTTTGCAAATAAGGAGGCTATTGAAAATGTAGTAGACCCTTCTTATACAACTAACGTTTAGTGGGTAGAGATTCTTCATTCTATATAGTACAGTGCTTCCGTTGAATTAATGACTAACAGGAGTTGGTTTTACATAGGCTGTAAAAATTAAGGTTGTTAGGGGGGATTATAAGTGCCAAATGAAATAATGAGTTCCATTCACTATCCAATGGTAAACATTCCAGAAGGAGAGGTAGCATTAAGAGACGATCGAATAAAAAGGAAATGGAACGTTCAAATTAAATCGTTCCAGCTTGCTCAGTATTCTGTAACGATGGAGTTATACAATGCGATTACAAATAAAGAATCTATTTCTTTTAAAGAAAATCTATATCCAGTTGTTAATATTTCTTGGAATGACGCGATTACATTTTGTAATTTACTTTCACGAAAAGTGGGATTAAAAGAGTATTATTCTATAAGTGATGATGGTCAGAATATCAGTTGTAATAAGGAATCTAGCGGCTATCGACTACCTTCAGAGGCAGAGTGGCAATATGCATGTAAAGCAGGGACGATTGGGTACACATATGGAGAGCTTGATAAAATCGCTTGGTATAATGGGAATTCAGAAGGACAAATTCATGAAGTAGGAAAAAAGGAACCGAATGCATGGGGTTTATATGATATGTTAGGGAACGTTTGGGAATGGTGTTTTGACTTATACGATGAACAAGTGTACGGATCTTACCGGATTTTTCGAGGAGGTAGCTGGGCTGAAGAGGCTAGAGGGTGCGGGGCTTCATGTCGCCGTCGTAGTCATCCTACATTTTGTATAGAAGATCTTGGATTCCGTCTCGCAAGGTCTGTTTAAAAGAAGAAAAATTCGATAGAAAGATTAAAAACCCAATACAGTAAAGAGTACGAGAAGTATTATGAAATAAACGAATTGAATACTATAAAAAGGGCTATTATATGAATCAATCTTACTGATTTGTATAATAGCCTTTTTTATTACGATAACGCCTTCGTCATAAGAATATGTGGAATTCCATCTTCCATAAAAACATCAGAAGAAGTTTGATAGCCTAATTTTTGATAAAATACTTCAGCATGTGTTTGGCCATGTAATTTAACTTTATTTATTTCTTTCTCACTAGCAATCTCTTCTAACGTTTGAATGATTACTTTTCCTAAACCGTATTTACGATACTCTTTTAAAATACAAATTCTCTCCAGTTTGCCAATTCCATCAATGTATCTTATACGTCCAGTTCCTACAGGAGTTTCATTATAATAAACTAAAACGTGATGACATTCTTCATATAATTGATCAAATGCATCAAATTCTTCTTTAAGTGAGACACCTTGTTCTTTTACAAATACTTCTTTTCGAATTTGAAAGGAAGTTTCTAAATCAGTAAGTTCTTTTATTCGTTTTGATTGCAATTTATTCAGCCCTTTCTGGTATGATATGAATATGTAAAGTGTTTACATAGTATATAACAAATATTTTTTGTTGTAAATACAACAATTTTGAAGGTGAAATAGATGAAAGACATACTGAGAGAAATCGGAATGATTGCTAGATGTTTAGACTCCATTAGTAATATAGAGTTTAAAGATATGGAGCTTTCTAAAGGGCAATATTTATATCTTGTTCGAATTTGTGAACATCCGGGAATTATTCAAGAAAAGTTAGCAGAATTAATTAAAGTTGATCGAACGACAGCAGCACGCGCGATTCAAAAGTTAGAAAAGCAAGGATTAATTGAAAAACGAAATGATGAAGAAAATAAAAAGAATAAAAATTTATTTCCAACTGAAAAAGGAAAAAGTTTATATCCACTTTTAAAAAGGGAAGAAGAATATTCTCATTATGCCGCATTAGAAGGATTTTCAGAAGAAGAAATGGATATGTTGTTTCAACTTTTACACCGAGCTAGAAAAAATGTAGAGGTAGATTGGGAATATGCGAAAAAGGGGAATAAAAGAGATTATTAAATAGAAAAGGCTGACTTTAAAAGTCAGCCTTATTCTTTTAAAATGGCTACAATTCTGTTATGCCGTTTTCCGTTGCGATAATCGCTTTATCTGTCATATTCATAAATAAACCTGTTTCAACTACGCCAGTAATCATTTTTAAATGTTCATGTGTTTTAATTGGGTTTGTTATTTTATTAGGAAAAATGCAGTCAATGATTATATTACCGTTGTCCGTCATAAATGGTTGATTATTTTTTATACGTAAATTTGTTTGACAGCCAGATGATTCAATTCTTTTTGCAGTTTGCTTCCACGCAAATGGTACAATTTCAATAGGAAGTGGAAAAGTACCTAAATGTGTTACAAGTTTTGATTCATCGGAAATAATAATTAGTGTTTTAGAAGAGGCGGCGACGATTTTTTCGCGAAGCAGAGCGCCGCCACCGCCTTTTATTAACTGTAAATCTGTATTAATTTCATCGGCGCCATCAATTGTGAGATCCAGGGTATCTATATCATTTAAAGAAATTAATGGGATGGACAGTTGTTTCGCTATTTGTTCAGTCTCATTTGATGTTGGTACAGCTTGAATAGATAAACCTTCTTTCACTCGTTGTCCTAATTTTTGTATTGTCCAATAGACAGTAGAGCCTGTGCCGAGGCCAATTTTCATATCGTCTTTTATAAAATCAGCAGCGTATTCACCAGCGAGACGTTTTACATTCATTTCCTTACTCCTAACGTTATTCTGCTGGACGTGGCCCAGCGTCTAAACCTGAATTTTCAACTGTTAATATGGGACGGACAGTTATGTCTTTATGTACACGCATTTGACATGATAGTCGTAGATGATCTTCAATCCCTTTTTCCGTAATAGCATGTTTTTCATCACGGGTCGGTTCGCAAAAGTCACCTGCAATAATTTCAACTCTACAAGTTGTACATCTTGCCTTTCCACCACATCGATGGAGAATTTGTACACCGTTATCTTCAAGCGCTAATACTAATTTCGTGCCTTCTTTGACATCAAAAGTTCCAGTACCTAAAACCGTTAACTTTGGCATATATTTGCCTCCTCATGTAAAATTCTACATAACATATTTATGACCGCGTATTCTGGAAGATAAACATAAAACTTTATTTTTGAGACCCGTAACTTTTTTAACTGTTTAATCGTTTATTAAGTAAGCGCTGAAAAGGAGTGGTTATTTTGTGCACAAAAGTAACGAAATTCTTAAAGAATCATATCGATATGAATCATTCAAATATAAATTTTTTAATTGAAAATTATGCAGAGTTAAAAAGGTACTGCACGTTTTTAACGAAAAATAAATGGGACGGTGAAGACCTTGCCCAAGAAGCAATTTGCAAAGTTCTTCAAAAGTATAGTGAGAAAGATATTTGTATAACGCTTCTGTATAAAATTGCTCGAAATCAATGGTTAGATCAAATGAAATCAAAATCAGTTCAAGAAAAATTAGAACAGCAAATTACATTTGAAGAACCACATGAAAAAATTGCAGATTTGCATGAGATGGTGGGTAAAGTTTTATCTTCGCTAAATGTACAACAATCCACAATTTTATTATTAAAAGATGTTTTTCAATATAGTATAGCTGATATTGCAAAGGTATGTTCGGTATCAGAAGGTGCAGTTAAAGCTTCGTTATTTAGGAGTAGAAATAGGCTGAAAACTGTAAGTGAAGAAGAGATTGAAATAGCCGAGCAAGCTGATGATGTGGAAATAGTTGTAACTTCTATTCGTGAAGAAAGGCCTGAATTATTAACGAAACTTCTTCCAGCAATAGATTTTACACAGTTATCATCAAAGCAGCCAGTGCTATTAATGGGTGTAAAAAAATCTTCTTCTTACAGTTGTATGCTATGTGCGGCATAACAATAGATGGAGGGATTTATAATGAATGCAATTCCTTACGTTGTAGAACAAACAAAATTAGGAGAGCGCTCCTATGATATATATTCAAGGTTATTAAAAGATCGAATTATTATTATTGGCTCAGAAATTAATGATCAAGTTGCAAGCAGTGTAGTAGCACAATTATTATTTTTAGAAGCAGAAGACGCGGAGAAAGATATATTCATGTATATCAATAGTCCGGGAGGATCAACCACAGCGGGATTTGCAATATTAGATACGATGAATCATATTAAACCGGATGTGCAAACACTTTGTATGGGATTTGCAGCATCATTTGGTGCACTTTTATTATTAGCAGGAGCAAAAGGAAAAAGATTTGCGTTACCTAATAGTGAAATTATGATCCATCAACCGCTTGGTGGTGCGAAAGGGCAAGCGACAGAGATTGAAATTACAGCAAAGAGAATATTAAAGTTAAAACACGATATTAATAAAATTATTGCTGACAGAACAGGGCAACCGGTTGAAAAGGTAGCGCATGATACAGAAAGAGATTATTTTATGACAGCAGAAGAAGCGAAGCAATATGGAATTGTCGATGCTGTTATTGAGAAAAAATAACGCAAAGTAGGCTAGAGAATAGGTTGAATTCTCTAGCCTACTTTTTTGTTCATCCGTTAATCTTTTATCCATCCATCAACTAATGCTTGATTCTTTTTAATCCATTTACGTGCAGCTTCTTCCGGATCTTTCGTTTTATTTAACATGACCATTAAAGTGCCCAGTTGTTCATCATTCATTTTCCATTTATCAAAGTATTTCACAACATCCGGATGATCTTTTTCAAAACCTTTCCGTATCGAGTAATAAATGTCGTCTTTTTCACCATATACTTTCTTAGGGTCTTTTAAATATTTCAAATCAAATTCTGAAAAGCCCCAATGCGGATTCCAAAGCGTCACAGCGATTGGTTTCTTTTTCGTATATGCCTTTTTTAACTCGCTCATCATTGCAGCTTCTGATGATTGGACAAGTTTGAGCTTTATATCATATTCTTTTATCGCTTTATTCGTTAAATTCATAAGACTGCTACCGGGTTCAATCCCGACGATTTTATTATCTAGTTCATCTTTATGAGCGTTTAAATCTTCGATGCTGTTTATGTTTTTCACATAAGACGGGACAACTAACCCAAGTCCAGTGCCTTCATACCATTTTGATTTTAAGACAATGTCATCTTTGTAACGATCATTTAACGGTTTATCAGTAACTGGAAGCCACACTTCTAAGTTTGCATCAACATCACCTCGAGCTACACCAGTCCAAATTGCGGCTTTTTCTAAATACATGAGTTCAACTTTGTATCCTTTTTCTTCCAATAGGACTTTCCACATATTCGCAGTTGCGATATTTTCTTTCCAACTTGTTACACCTAGTTTAATTTTCCCTTTTGAATTTGCATTTGTTGCATTGCAAGAAGTAAAAATCATACTGATAAATAATAAAATGCTTATAAGCCATATTTTTTGTCGCATTCAAAACCTCCTGTGAAGCATTTGCTTATAAATAAAGTTAAAAGTGAACCTTCTTATTATGAGCGGAAACGAGAATTTTTAAAGAAAGCTTATATATATCATTTTTATGTAATATTTCTCTTTAAAATCGTTACACTATGTGAATAGATGGGCAGAAAAGGAGTAGTTACATGGATCATACAAAGGTACGTGTTGAAAACGTAACAAAAGTATTCGGGAAGAATCCTCATAGAGCAGTTGCTTTATTAAAAGAAGGAAAAAGTAAATCAGAAATATTAAAAGAAACGGGAATGAACGTCGGGGTAAAAAAAGCGACGTTTGAAGTGTATACAGGAGAAATTTTTGTCATTATGGGTTTATCCGGTAGCGGGAAATCTACATTAGTTCGAATGCTAAATCAATTAATCAAACCAACAGCAGGGCATATATACATAGATGGTGAAGACATCGCAACGATGGGAAAAGAAGAGTTGCGAAGAGTAAGAAGAACGAAAATGAGTATGGTTTTTCAAAAGTTTGCTTTATTTCCGCATCGTACGGTTATACAAAATGTTGCATACGGTTTAGAAATACAAGGGGTTCCAGCAGAAGAACGAGAGAAAAAAGCGTTAGAATCACTGAAGCTAGTAGGACTGGATCATCATAAAGGTAATTATCCAAGTCAACTTAGTGGCGGGATGCAACAACGAGTTGGTATTGCGAGAGCGCTTACGAATGATCCGGATGTTTTACTTATGGATGAATCATTTAGTGCGTTAGATCCGCTTATTCGAAAAGAAATGCAAGATGAGTTGTTAGAGCTGCAAGATAAAATGGAGAAAACAATCATTTTTATTACGCATGATTTAGATGAAGCTCTGCGAATTGGGGATCGTATTGCATTAATGAAAGATGGAGAAATCGTACAAATTGGAACGCCGGAAGAAATTATGATGAGCCCTGCAAATGAATTTGTAGAGAAGTTTGTTGCGGACGTGAATTTAGGAAAAGTCATTACAGCTGAATCTATTTTAAAAAGACCAGAAACATTACTTATTGATCGCGGTCCACGTGTAGCGTTGCAAATTATGAGGAATGCGGGCGTTTCTACAGTATATGTTGTAAACAAAAAGTATGAGTTTTTAGGTATATTAACCGCAGATGATGCGAGTAAAGCAGTACAAAAACAGTGGCCAATTGCTGATTTATTACTTAACGATATTCCGCATGTATATTTAGATACTTTACTTGAAGAGACGTATGCAAAAATGGCAGAGATGAAATATCCGTTACCTGTAATTGATGAGAAGAAAAGGCTAAGAGGAATTATTAAACGTGAAAGTGTCATTCAAGCTCTTGCAGGAAACATTGAGGAAGAGGTGAAAGACGATGAATAGTATACCGCGTATTCCATTAGGGGAATGGGTCGACTCATTTGTTGCAAGTTTATATGAGCACTTTGAAGGCTTGTTCCGAGGATTCTCTTATATTATCGGCGGATTCGTTGATTTACTCACTAATTTTTTAACAATAATACCAGCCATATTGATGATTATTATCCTATGTTTCCTCATTTGGTACACAACGAGAAAATTATCTTTAGTTATTTTTACACTCATCGGATTGTTATTTATTTTAAATAGTAACTATTGGGCACAAACGATGCAAACATTAGCACTCGTACTTACGTCCGTTATTATTTCAATTATTGTCGGAATCCCAATTGGCATTTTAGCATCTCAAAATGAACGTTTCTCAAAATTTTTAAAGCCAACATTAGATTTTATGCAAACAATGCCAGCGTTCGTTTATCTTATTCCGGCGATAACGTTTTTTGGAGTAGGTGTTGTGCCCGGAATTATTGCATCCGTGATCTTCGCAATGCCGCCGACAATTAGGTTTACAGACTTAGGAATTAGACAAGTTCCAGAAGATTTAATTGAAGCAGCGAATGCATTTGGTTCTACCGCATCACAAAAATTATTTAAAGTGCAATTACCACTTGCAACCGGAACGATCATGGCAGGGGTGAACCAAAGTATTATGCTTTCCTTATCGATGGTTGTTACAGCTTCACTTGTAGGAGCGCCAGGACTTGGAGTTGACGTATATCGCTCTGTTACACAAGTAAATATCGGAATGGGATTTGAAGCTGGACTAGCTATCGTAGTGATTGCGATTGTATTAGATCGAATTACACAAGGATTTCATCAAAAAAGAAGAGGATAAAAAAGAAAATACACTTCGCATATCGTTATATTGCGAAGTGTATTTTTATGAAGTTCTAAAAGCTAGATTGATTACATACGAACAATGACAGAACCTCCAGCTGGTGCACAAACTTGGTTTTGCTGTTGTTCCATCGATTTTATCAATTGATTATTTTCTTCGATTAAAGAGATTAATTTAGCTAATTGGCTTTCAAGGCTTGCAATGCGTTGCATCATGTATTGAGAATCATACTGCAATGTATTCCTTGCAGTATGGGGTTGGTAAACATATTGTTGATTTAAATTTGGATTCCAATGAGGATGCATATGAGTTGTTCCTCCTTCAATAAATTACTGATCTTTCTTATAGTAAATGCCTATACATATTTAATGGTGACTTATAAAAAAAATTCATGAGAAGAGGATATTGTAAAGACTATGGATAAGTAGTGTTATATTTGCAATTTGTTTATATTATTGTAATTATTAAACTGAAACAGCGAGTATATTAAGATATAATAAAGTATTGTATGAGTGGAAATGTTGTTAAGTTAGCTTCTATGGAATTTATTAGACATATTCCTGGTAACCATGAGTAGAGGGGGAGATTTTCTTGGCTAATAATAAAAAAAGTAACGACGCAATGGCAACTGGAATCGGTATAGGTATTGCAATTGGGGTAGCTCTCGGTTTACTTGTAGATAATCTAGCGATAGGGATTGCTATTGGTATTGCAGTTGGTGCGGGGATGGGTTTTTTTAGAAAAAAGAAATAGATTTTCTCTTGAATACAGGTTTTTAAAGTAAGAGTATGTTCAAACATACTCTTTTTATTTACAGTTTAACTTTTCAGAAAAATCAAACCATAAATCCTCTTTTTATGATATTATATATTGTAAATTTAAGGGGAGATGGATATGTCAATACATAATCAAAATGAAGATAACTGCTTCATTTGTCAAAAACATAAAGGGAATATTGCAGTTCCAGGCGGCGCTATTTATGAAGACGAGCTCGTTTACGTTGGACATGTTCGTTGGGAAGAAGAGAAAACGTATCTTGGCTATGTAATGATTGATATAAAAAGACATGTGCCTGGTCTGGTAGAGTTAACAGAGGAAGAGGCAAAAGCGTTCGGGCTTATAACAAGTAGAGTAAGTAAAGCACTAAAAGAATGTGAGGATGCAGAACATATTTATACTTTCGTTTCAGGAAATGGTGTACCGCATATGCGTATGCACATTATTCCGCGTTATCCGAATACACCAAAAGAGTTTTGGTCACCGACAAAAATAGCAAGCTGGAAGGGTGCACCGTATGGAAATGGTGAACAAATAGAAAAACTATGTGAAAGAATAAGAAAGTACATGGTGAATGAGTATGCATACAACAAATCATACACAATTTTCATGGGTTGGAAGTAGGGAAATGTGTTTAGGTGAAGTTTCAGTTAAGCAATATGGTGATATCGTACTTGGTAAATATGGAGGGAATATAAGTGCGGGAGCCAAAAAGAATGAGGACGGGGCAATAGTTTTCTCAAATGATAATTGGGAACTTGCGGTTATATTAGATGGACATAATAGTGCGGAAAGTGTGGGTTTAGTAGTAAACACAATCCAAACAGAATATGAAAATATAAAAGATATCATGAAAGAGCCAATTGAAACAGTGTTTCGATCGATTGAAAATCATATACTTACAGTTTTTCAATCACATTCATTTAAAGAAGAGTGTCAAAGAGTAAAAGGTGAAACAGCTTGCTTGTTATGTGTAAGAAAAGAAAATTATATATGGTGGCTTTCTATTGGGGATTGCCTAGTTTATGTATTTCATGAAGAGTTACATAAACTAGGACAGCATGCATTAAACCAACGTCATTTTTATGAATGGATTGGAAATGTAAACACATTTTCTTTACCAGTTCCTTGTTATTCTTCAGGAATTCGCGAACTACGTACAGGGAAAAATCGAATCGTAATGGTAACAGACGGTGTATTAGAATGCGGAGAACGACGTTATGACAATCCATCAAATTTGTATAAAGATATGAGTGAAAATAAGAAAAAACTAAAAGAATGTGTTCGGAATGTATTAGAGCACGTTCATCATCAATTAGGACGAGATAGTGCGACAATTATAAGTTGGGACTACGAGAATGATTCGTATGCTACGTATCCGAGTAATCAACCAGAAAAAATTAAAATGAGAAAATAAAGGAGAGAAGAAATGAAAGAAAAAATGAAAAGACCTCTATTACGTGCAGAAGCTATTATTATAAATGAAGATCATTCTAAAGTACTTATTCACTGTGACGAGAACGAATCATTTTACTGTTTTCCAGGAGGCTCAATTGAATTGGGTGAGTCGGCACGAGAGGCTATTATGCGGGAGCTAATGGAAGAATATGATTTGAAAGTTCATGTTCAAAAACTAGCGATTGTGAATGAACATATTTTTCAAATTGACGGAGAAGAAGGGCATCAGTGCACATTATTGCATGAGGCATGTCTTGAGGAAACAAGTATTAAACAAATAAAACATAAAGAATATAAAGATATAGTTTTAACGTAGAAAAGTTTAGATGAATTAAAAAGAAAACCGACATATCCAGAGGGGAGAATAAGTTATTTAGAAAATAATAAGAGTAATATAGTCCACTTTGTTTCGAAAACATAAAAGTAATAGGAGGGAAAGCAATGGGCAACTCTACTATTTGGATTATAATTATTGGAATAATTATAGGGGGATATTTTTCAGGAAAAATTAAACATGCCTTAAGGGAATGTCTGGTTATATAAACATGTGAATAGTTTACATGTAAAGCTAGAAATAGGTCTCTTTTTGGTATATCTTATAGTGAATTTTTTTATCTGTACAAAGTAGAGAATGCTAATATAGGAATTGCTGTACTTACTTATTTTGGAGCAATATCCCTATTACGCGTATGGATGGAAATATAATAAGGAATCAAAAGAATATATTCTCTCGATAATCGGATTTTTTGCGTTTGTTATTATGGTTTCAATGCTTTTTTATTTGGATCCTATTTTGGCATAGCGGAATTGTAGGAAATTTCAATGATGAAAGTTTAATAAGAGTAGCTATCATTATATATCTTGATAGCTACTCTTTTATTTACATCTTTCTAAAACTCCTCAAAACAAGGAATTCCCACAATCTCCACGGAAGAATCTTCTTCGCAAAGATCATAAATTTTACACCTTTTCCAATTGGATATCGTAATGCTGTACGTTTTGTCTCAGCAATTTCAACAATTTTATTTGCTACATCTATCGGATTACCAAACGTATCGCTGCCATTATTAATGTGCTTTTGTATTTTATCCATATATTCTTTATAGGGAGAGGGTGTTTCAGGTTGGTTTTCAGCTAGTTGTTTACCGACTTCCCATATGTTCGTGTTATAAGAACCAGGTTCGATTAATACAACATCTATCCCGAAAGGTTTTACTTCTAGGCGAAGTGATTCACTCCAGCCCTCTAATGCATATTTTGAAGAAACATAAGGGGATAAGCCAGGGAATCCAACTTGACCGCTAATACTGCTTATATTAATGATTTTTCCACTTTTTTGTTTTCTCATATATGGTAAGGCTATTTGCGTGATTGATATAGCTCCAAAAAGATTCGTTTCAAATTGTTTACGGTATTCCTCTACTGGAACCTCTTCTACAAATCCACCATTCGCATATCCTGCATTATTTATGAGAAGATCTACTTTCTTTATTTCTTTTAAAAACTGTTGGAAGTTATGAATAGAATTTTGATCTGTTACATCTAATTGCTGTACTTTTATATTTTGTTGTAAGTTTTGGGCAGTAGCTTTGGATATTAAGCCCACTTGCTTATCAAGATTTCGCATAGTAGCGATAACAAAATAATCTTTTCTAGCGAGTTCAAGTGTAGTTAACAGTCCGAATCCACTTGATGCCCCTGTAATAACTGCAATTTTTTTATTCATTGTCCGCTCGCTTTCTTTTTCTTTTATCATAACGAGTTATAAGGAGAAAATCTATTACTCTTGCATACATATTGTTTCTATACACGTATTTGGTATAAAGAATGCATTATCGATAGCATTTTTATTAGCTGTAATAGGCGATATTACCCCAATTGTTTTTGGAAATATAGCGAGTTTTATTTTGTCAGCGATTATTGGGAGTTCAAGCCTCGGAGGCGTTCTTTTATTAATTCAAGTTGCGGTATCCAAACAAGTGTCTCCAAAATATGTTTCGGTGGCAATTAGTTTTATTTCTATTTTCTATGCGGTTGGTCAAATGATTGGGCCAGGTCTTGCGGGATGTGTTATCGGACAAATTGATTATGCAGCGTCTTATGGATTAGGTGCTTTCGGTTTCTTTATTAGCATATGTATGGGAATGGGCCTAAAAAGAGGGAATAATACAAACTGAGTGTATATAGAGAAGTGAACATCGCGCTTTATCATGATAATGAATTGAAGTTTTTATGAAGGAGTGAAGAGGAGTGTTTCATGTTAAAGATGTTTTAGCAGATCAGCTGTTAGCAAATGCGAATGATCCTAGTTGGTATATTCCATTTTCAGACGCAGTTAAGGGTTTGTCTGAGGAAGAAGCTTTTTGGAAACCTAGTGAAGAGAGTAATAGTATTGCCGAAATTGTGCAACATTTACTTTATTGGAATACAACGTGGCAAATAAGGTACAAGGAATCAAATGTTAATGCCGTTCCAGCTATTGGAGATAATAACAAAAGTTTCATAGTATCAGGGAATCAAACATTTGAAGATTTAAGAGAACAATTATTAGGAAAACTGCTACAATGGCAAGATCTATTAAATGAAAACAAAGTTGAAAGCGACGTGATTGGATTACCTGTTTCTGCGAAGTGGTGGGAGGTACTAGCAAATGTAACAACGCATAATGCATATCACATAGGTCAAATTATTTACATTCGGAAATTACAGAAGAACTTGTACTAAAAAGGGAATCGATTTTTAATCGTAAATAAGTTAATTGTTCTCTAAGAAGATGAACAAAAGTGGACAAAACGAGACAGCTGTCTCGTTTTGTCCACTTTTTTGTTTTTAAAAGGTAGAAAAATCCTATTAAATAAAGGATTCAAAATTGGCACGGTACTTGCAATATAAAAGACGAACAAGAAAATAGGAGGGATGGACATGTTAAAAACAACTGAAAATAAAGGGAATGAAATTACGAAAGAGCAGGCTCGTTGGATGTATGAAAAGATGTTAGAGATTCGTAAGTTTGAAGATAAGGTGCATGAATTGTTCGCACAAGGTGTTTTGCCAGGTTTCGTTCATTTATATGCTGGGGAAGAAGCAGTAGCAGTTGGTGTGTGTGCCCATTTAACAAATAGTGATAGTATTACAAGTACACATAGAGGTCATGGTCATTGTATCGCAAAAGGTTGTGATTTAAATGGTATGATGGCTGAACTTTTTGGTAAAGCAACTGGATTATGCAAAGGCAAAGGCGGATCGATGCACATTGCCGATTTAGATAAAGGAATGCTTGGTGCAAACGGAATTGTTGGAGGCGGCTTTCCGCTTGCTTGCGGTTCAGCATTAACAGCTAAATATAAAGGCACAAAAGATGTAAGCGTTTGCTTTTTTGGTGATGGCGCAAACAACGAAGGAACATTCCATGAAGGGGTTAATTTAGCGGCAATTTGGAAGTTACCAGTTATTTTTATCGTTGAAAATAATGGTTACGGTGAAGCGACTACATTTGAATATGCTTCAAGCTGTGATTCCATTGCTGATCGTGCAAAAGCTTATAACATTCCGGGTGTTCAAGTAGATGGAAAAGATCTTTTAGCAGTATATAAAGCAGCTGAAGAAGCGGTGGAACGTGCTCGTAATGGTGAAGGACCAACAATAATTGAATGTATGACATATCGTAACTACGGTCATTTTGAAGGAGAAGCACAAACATATAAAACTTCGGAAGAAAAAGAAGAACATTTAAATGAAAAAGATGCGATTGTGAATTTCCGTAAGCATTTAATTCATGAAGATTTATTAACAGAATCTGAACTTGTTGATATGGAAAAAGCAGTAGATGAAGCGGTGCAACAATCAATTGAATTTAGTGAAAATAGTCCATATCCAGCTGATGAAGAATTATTAAAAGATGTATACGTTTCTTACAAATAAGAGGAGGGTAAAAAATTATGACTAGAACAGTAAGTATGTCAACTGCAATTAATGAAGCGATGAAATTATCAATGCGACGTGATGAAAATGTCATTTTAATAGGGGAGGACGTTGCTGGTGGTGCACAAGTTGATCACTTGCAAGATGATGAAGCGTGGGGCGGTGTTCTCGGTGTTACGAAAGGACTCGTACAAGAGTTTGGCCGTAATCGTATTTTAGATACACCAATCTCTGAAGCTGGTTATATGGGAGCGGCAATGGCTGCTGCTGCAACAGGATTACGTCCAATTGCTGAATTAATGTTTAATGATTTTATCGGAAGCTGTCTTGATCAAGTGTTAAACCAAGGTGCGAAATTCCGTTATATGTTTGGCGGGAAAGCAAAAGTACCGGTTACAATTCGTACGATGCACGGGGCTGGATTTAGTGCAGCAGCACAGCATTCTCAAAGTTTATATGCTTTATTTACTAGTATTCCAGGGATTAAAGTTGTCGTTCCTTCGACACCGTATGATGCGAAAGGCTTATTATTGGCTGCAATTGAAGATGATGATCCAGTAATCTTCTTTGAAGATAAAACACTTTACAATATGAAAGGCGAAGTTCCAGAAGGTTATTACACAATTCCATTAGGAAAAGCAGATATAAAACGAGAAGGCTCCGACGTTACAATCGTAGCAATTGGAAAACAAGTGCATACTGCACTCGCTGCTGCTGAACAATTAACGAAAAAAGGATTGGAAGTAGAAGTAATTGATCCACGTTCTTTATCACCGTTTGATGAAGATACAATTTTATCATCTGTTGAAAAAACAAATCGTCTTATCGTCATTGATGAAGCAAATCCAAGATGTAGTATCGCGGCCGATATAGCTGCAATTGTAGCAGATAAAGGTTTTGATTTTTTAGATGCGCCAATTAAACGAATTACAGCGCCACATACACCTGTTCCATTCTCACCACCACTTGAAAAGTTATACTTGCCAACACCAGAGAAAGTAATTGAAACAGTATCTGAAATGATTGGGGACCGTTCATTATTAAATGTGTAAGGAAACGATGAGAAGGGAGCGAGAAACATGGCTGTTGAAGTTGTAATGCCGAAATTAGGAATGGCGATGAAAGAAGGAATTGTAACAAATTGGAATATTAAAACGGGAGATAATGTTACGAAAGGTGAGTTAATTGCTAGCATTAACTCAGAAAAAATAGAAACGGAAATAGAAGCACCAGCTGATGGGACTGTACTAGATATAGCTGTAGGAGAAGATCAAGGTGTTCCGCCTGGCACTGTTATTTGCTATATTGGTAAACCGAATGAAGAAGTATCGGTGCACGAAGAAGTGCCTGCTACTAAGGACGTTGCACCGAAAGAAACAGCGCCTCAAAGTGTACAGCATCCAGAACCGTATGCGAAAGGAGGAACGAAGCAAAGAGTAAAAATTTCTCCAGTAGCGAAAAAAATTGCGAAAGCTGAAAATCTTGATATTACTACTTTAATAGGAACGGGTCCTGGAGGAAGAATTACGAAGGTAGATGTATTAAAGGCACTTGAAGAAAAAGTAGCTATTCCAGAAGTAATTGAAAAAGAAGAAAGTAAAGAAATTCCTGTTACTGGTATGCGTAAAGCAATTGCTACTTGGATGCATACAAGCTTACAAAATAGTGCGCAATTAACATTAACGATGAAGGTAGATGTTACAGATTTAATTGCTTTACATAAAAATATGGCTGAAGTTGTACAAAAACGATATGAAAATACATTAACAATTACAGATTTTGTCTCTCGTGCTGTTGTATTAGCACTTGGTGAACATAAAGACATGAACAGTGCTTATATAAATGATACAATTTATCAATTTGAGCATGTTCATTTAGGAATAGCAGTCGCATTAGAAAAAGGGTTAGTCGTTCCGGCAATCCGCTTTGCAAACAATTTATCTTTAGTAGAGCTATCTCAAGAAATTAAAAAGGCTGCATTAAAAGCAAGAGAAGGTTGTTTAAGTAGCGATGATATGCATGGGACGACATTTACAATTAGTAATTTAGGAAGCTTTGGAATTGAATATTTCACACCGGTATTAAATACACCTGAAACTGGTATTTTAGGTGTAGGGGCAATTGAACATGTCCCCGTATACCGAGGTGAGGAATTACAAAAAGGAAGCATGTTGCCTTTAAGTTTAACATTCGATCATTGTGTATTAGACGGTGCACCAGCAGCTGCATTTTTACAGGCAATTAAACAATATTTAGAAGAACCTGTAACGATTCTTTTATAAAGAGAAGGTGAGAGAATGAGTAAATTAGTTGTAATTGGAGGCGGTCCTGCTGGGTATGTAGCAGCCATCACCGCTGCTCAAAATGGGAAAGAAGTCATTCTTGTTGATGAAGCAGAACTAGGTGGAACATGTTTAAATGTCGGGTGTATACCTACAAAATCATTGCTAGAAAGTGCTGAGGTACATGATATTGTGGATAAAGCGAACGAGTATGGGATATCAGTTGATAAAGGAAGCGTATCAATTGATTGGAAACAAATACAGACGAGAAAAGCAAAAATCGTTACTCAGCTCGTACAAGGTATTCAGTATTTAATGAAGAAAAATAAAATTAAAGTTATAAAAGGAAAAGCGAAATTTGAAACGGATCATCGTTTACGAGTTGTGCATGGTAATAAAGAAGAAGTGGTAGATGGTGCCCAATTTATTATCGCGGCGGGCTCAGAGCCTACTGAATTGCCTTTTGCTCCGTTCGATGGAAAATGGATATTAAATAGTAGTCATGCGATGTCGCTTAAAAACATACCAGCTTCATTATTTATCGTTGGCGGCGGTGTAATAGGTTGCGAGTTTGCAAGTATATATAGCCGTCTTGGGACGAAAGTAACGATTGTTGAAATGGCAACACAATTATTACCTGGTGAAGATGAAGATATCGCAAGTATTTTAAGAGAAAAATTAGAAAAAGACGGTGTAGAAATTTTCACAGGAACAGCTTTAAAAGAATTAAACAACTATAAAAAGCAAGCATTGTTTGAATATAATGGATGTACCCGTGAAGTGCAACCAGATCATGTTCTCATTTCTGTTGGTAGAAAGCCACGTGTGAATGGATTAAGTTTAAAAAAGGCTGGAGTCCAATTTTCAAATAAAGGGATTACTGTAAATGAGCATATGCAAACGAACGTACCACACATTTACGCAGCTGGTGATATTATTGGCGGAATCCAGCTTGCTCATGTAGCCTTTCATGAAGGAGTAACAGCAGCACTACATGCAAGTGGAGTAGCGGTACAAGCAAATTACCATGCTGTTCCGCGCTGTATTTATACAGCTCCAGAAATCGCAAGTGTCGGTTTAACAGAAAAAGGAGCTAGAGAGCGATATGGTGACATCCTCATTGGGGAATTTCCATTTACAGCAAACGGAAAAGCACTTATTTTAGGAGAACAAACGGGTAAAGTAAAAGTCATTGTGGAACCGAAGTATCAAGAGATTATAGGAATCTCAATTATTGGTCCTCGTGCAACAGAAATGATCGGACAAGGAACGGTGATGATTCATACAGAAGTAACAGCTGATATGATGAGAGATTATATTGCCGCGCATCCAACTTTATCTGAAGCGATTCATGAAGCCCTACTAAAGGCAGTGGGACATGCTTGAATTGAATATGTGTAAAGGAGATCAGTCGAAATTGGCTGGTCTTTTTTAGGGATGAAGGTGTTTGAAAAGTTAAGTTATTTCTGAAATCTTGAAGAAAGAATTGTGAATGTATGTTAATATGTATAAATGTTATGAAAATTCATACTTGATCTAATGAAAGATAGTAAGGAATGGTACAAAGGGAGAGAAAGAGATGTTACAAGCACTGATCTTTGACATGGATGGAACTTTATTTCAAACAGACAAAATTTTAGAATTATCACTTGATGATACTTTTAATCATTTACGGTCACTAAGATTATGGGATACAGCAACTCCTATTGATAAATACTGTGAAATTATGGGGGTACCTTTACCGAAAGTGTGGGAGGCTTTGTTACCTAATCACTCCAATGAGGTAAGAGAGCAAACGGATGCTTATTTTCTGGAAAGATTAGTTGAAAATATAAGAAATGGGAAAGGTGCTTTATATCCTAATGTAGAGGAAGTTTTTCGTTATTTAAAAGAACAAAATTACTCTATTTACATAGCCAGTAATGGTCTAATGGAATATTTACAAGCAATTGTTAGTTATTATAATTTAAATAATTGGGTGACCGAGACATTTAGTATTCAACAAATACAAACGCTGGATAAAGGAGATTTAGTTAAAACGATTATAAAAAAATATGATATAAAAAAAGCAGCAGTAGTTGGGGATCGTTTATCTGATATACATGCAGCTAAAGATAATGGTTTATTTGCAATTGGATGTAATTTTGATTTTGCAAAGGAAGATGAACTTGCAAAGGCGGACTTAGTAATAAATGACTTAATGGAATTAAAAACAATTTTGCCTGAAATGAAAGAGGTTTACTAAACTAGTGAATGCAAAATAAACGAAATAATAAATTAACACTTAGAATAGTATATTTCTGAGTGGTTTTTGTTAGTAGAAATGCTTTTTAGGTTTTCTGCATAAAATGGAACAGCTTATTCATCATAGTGCTAGGTTTTTTCGCTTAATTTACGATACATGCAAGGGTATTCGTTTGAATGCTCGTGAGTAAATGAAAATAGGGGGATGGCTGAAAATGAGTAATTTATTACATACATATAAGATACCTTATTATGCGGTGATTTTTACTTCAGAACGAACGGAAGGAGATAACGGTTATAGTGTGATGGCAGCAAAAATGGATGAATTAGCAAGTAAACAAAAAGGATATTTAGGTGTCGAAAGTGCAAGAGATTCTGGTTTGGGTATTACTGTGTCTTACTGGGAAACACTCGAGGATATCGCTACTTGGAAAGAAAATGCTGCTCACCAAATTGCTCAAGAAAGAGGGAAAAGAGAATGGTATAACAAGTTTGTAGTACGCATATGTAAAGTGGAACGTGATTATATATTTGAAATGTAGAATAAGGAAGTTAAATGAATAAAACGATTTTCGTAGTATTTAAAATAAGATACGATGTAAATGAGTAAAGCTTATTATAAATAGTGAAGTAAGTATAAAACTTAGTAAGTTTTAGGAGAGATATACTTGAATGATTTCGCAAAAGGGCGGCAGAAATACGAATATTAGAGATTTTAACTTTCCAGAAAGGATAGAAGAGTGAGAGGAGGACATGAAAGCTTATATAAATATATTAGGAAAACCACTATTCTCCCATGTCTTCTAACTCGATGAGAGAATAGTGGTTTTGAATTTATTTCACCTAGTTCAATTGAAATTCCACGTTATTACTTGATTTCAATTGCTGAAGTTATATCGTTCCAATCCGCAGCTAAATTAGCAGTTTGACCATACCAATCAGCGTGTCTAAAGAAAACACCTTTTCCATATCCTTGAGTTGAAGTATGTTCCCATAGCGTCGTTGAATAACTTACAGATGGTGATGCTGTACTTAAAGAAGAAATTCTGTCATTCCAGCTAGAAGGCAGGTTTTTAAAACCACTACTCCAGTAAATATACTCTCCACCTTTATCTTTATGCTCATAGAAATCTGTACTACCAGCACCACTACCTAGGGGATTTATTTGATTTTTAAGTCTTTGTTTATCTTTTTCAATGAAAGCATCCATCGTTTCTCTGCTCGTAAAACCGTATGCCAACCAATCTCCATTTTTATTTTGTTTAGGCAGAACCATAGTTATTTGGATGTCTTTTTTTGATTGGTCACTTAACTTTGTAAATGAATCAACATTTTTTTCGTCAACTTTTAAATAGTCAAATGATTTAATTGTATTATCCTTCTCTGCAGCACTTGCTGATATTGTTCCTAATCCCTCAGTTAATGCAAAACCAGCTACTAATGTTCCCGCTACTAATTTCTTCAACATATAACCATCCCTTTTTTAGATTTTTTGTACAGTTAAATTTTGTACAAGTAAAATGCAATCTAAATTTAGAACGTTGCAAATATTCTGAAGTTTTAGAAATAAAAAACAGAATATTAGCAGTTTTTCATTTTTTTAGAAAAAATGAAATGATTGGGAGTACTGCGATGGATTTATTAGTCTCCTACACAGAAGAGATTTGAAGTGCTTTGAATTAAAACATCTAATTGTGATAGGTGAGCGTGTTTTAAAGAGTCGAAACAAGGAAGATGTTGAAGAGATAATGTTTAGATTCGAAGAAAACATAGGACGGGATTAAAAGAATTGAGTGGGATATTTAGAAAAATTTGTGGAAGTGAGAATTTGATATGATAAATATTGGGTTTGTATGCATTAGAGTTAGCTTTGAAGATGCCTATGAATGCAAGGGGAATGATGTTTCTTATAAATCAGGTGCACAAAAAGGAAATTACATAAAACTATCCAAATATGTATTTGTAAATGGATCATTTTTACTGTCCATATATAAATACATATTATTTAAATCTTTTGGTGGATTATCCATATTAAATGAAACTTCAAAGGTTAATGAGAATCCGACTGGAACATTTTTGAATTTATCTTCGTACATTGGGATAACTTGACCCCTATATTTTTTTTCCGTCTTTTCATCTTTCATGGAATATGTTAATTCTGAAAGATCAATTGCTTTTTCATCGATTCGAGCATTATTGATCGTAACTCGAGCTGTAATGCGACTTGTTTTGTCTATTTTTTCATATTTTGCATTTTCAACTGTTGCTCTGTAGTTCTCACTTTTTGCGATTTCTCCATATAGTAGCGCATTCTTTTCTTGCGTACTCACTTCTTGCTTTGCTGTAGTACCTTCACTACAACCTGCCATTATGCCTGTAAGTATAAAGGCTGTACATGTTATTTTGATTAAAGATTTCATAGGATTTCCTTTCTATATTCAAAAAAATTAAAAGACAGGAATTATTTCACATCAAAAGATAGATAGAATAAAAGGTTTTTTAAGAATTCGTATATATTTTTTGAAATTTCTACTTTAACGGTGAGACTTTCGGGGGATTTTAATTTATTAGGATATTAAATGTATTTAATTCCATATATTCTAAAAAATGTTATAATAATTTATGTTATATGGAAATTCATATAAAAGGGGATACAGAACTTGAAGGGTGGAATTAAAGTGATCAGTGATTTAAAAAACGCAGCCTTATCTTCTTTGAAAGGGCGTTGGGGATTAGGAGTAGGAACAACATTTCTTTATTATGTCCTACCTGCAGTTGGTATGTATGTTATTGGAATATTATTCACTCTGTTGTTTGGTTTATCTATTGACGTGATATCTGAGTTCTTTTTAGACTCTTCTATTACAGGGGAAACTCAAACAGATACAATATAATTTGTTGAAATATTTAACAATCATTTCAATTATACAAATTTACCTAATCAATTAAAATATGGTTCACGTCTAATAGGACGCTGGATGAAAGAGAATCATGATGATACTACTGAAGTATTCGCTATATGGGAATATGATAGTTATGAAGATTATGTGAAAATTGAAACAAACAGTAGAAATGATGAAATGCACGTTAGAAGAATAAATGATTGGTATGAACAACATGGTGGGAAAGAATATGTCTTTAAGGAATACATATTAGAAATACGAAATGAAGCGTTACAATCAACTGTACAGTGAGAGGATAGTGTAGCTTTGTGGAAATAAAAAAGAGATAATATATTAGTATTTTATCTACTATATGGCTTTGTGTTGGCGCGACAATATTTTTTCTAAATAATTATTGGCTAAAATGGCTATGTATAGCAATCGGTTCTATTATACAAAATGTATCTCTATTAAGAGAATAGAAGGAGGTTCATTAAGATATTCAAATTATTAACATGTTTGTGTCATCTTCTTCATCGTATTGAAAACGCTTTTATCGAGTTTTATAATAAAAGTATGTTTTTTACAAATCTCCAAAACAATTAAAGGGGAGATGATACGATGTTAGCTTCACCGTTTTACTTACATACATGGAAAAAGTTTGTGGATGAAGGTGTCCTCGATTCAGACCGTATAAATGAAAGAATTTCAGAGTCATGGCATCGCTGCAAACAAGCAAACGTAAATCCTCATATGAATAAAGGTCAGAATATTTTAACTTCTTTTGATTTTAATGAACAAAAACAAAAGAGTGATATTTTCCTCGATATAGCATTACCCCATTTACAAAATATGAAAGAAATAATTGATGAATTGCAAATGATGGCATTATTAATTGATCCAGATGGTTATGTCCTTTTATTAAGTGGAAATAAGCAAACGTTAAAACGAGCGAAATATATTAATTTCATTGAAGGTGTGAAATGGACGGAAGCTGATGTTGGTACAAACGCGATTGGTACGGCGTTAGAAATTGAAGAAGCGATTATGATAAGCGGTACGGAACATTATTCTGTCGTATCTCATAGCTGGAGCTGTGCAGCAGCTCCCATTCATAATGATGATGGGAAATTAATTGGTGTGCTTGATTTCTCGTGCCCAATTGAATTTTCACATCCGTATATGCTCGGTATGGTCACTTCAATTGCACATGCGATTGAACGTGAATGTAGCATTCGTGTACATCAAAATGAACTGCATTTAATTCATCGATTTCTAGATGTAATTGATAGTGATGAACAAGTTGTCATTTGTAACCATCGTGATGTTATTGTTTCTGCAAGTAAGCGAGTGCGTGAGCAAGTTTTAAATTGGTCACGAATGAAATTAGAAGATTTATTACAGAATGGAATGACAACCAAATTAGAAGTACCTGTATATAGTAATGATAGAATGATAGGGAAATGTATTTATTTAAAAGAAAATAAACAGGCAAACATATATGGTTCCTTGCAAGTAAATAAAGGTATATCTTTCTCTGGTGTTGTTGGGACGAGCATAGCATTTCAGCATACATTAGAAGAAATTAAACTTGTTTCACCGACTGATGCAAGTGTATATGTATGCGGAGAAACAGGTGTGGGAAAGGAATGTGTCGCTAGAGCAATTCATGAAAATAGTTCGCGTAAAAATGGTCCCTTTGTAGCTGTTAACTGCGGAGCATTACCGAAAGAATTAATGGAAAGTGAATTATTCGGTTATGTTGAGGGAGCTTTTACAGGAGCTCGGCGTCAGGGCTATAAAGGAAAGTTTGAACAAGCGGATGGAGGAACAATCTTTTTAGATGAAATTGGAGAAGTTCCACCAGAAATGCAAGTAGCGCTTTTACGTGTTTTACAAGAACGGACCATAACGCCAATTGGAGGCTCCAAAGAAATCTCGGTAAATATTCGTGTCATTACTGCAACGCATAGAGATTTATTACAATTAGTAGAGGAAGGGGAATTTCGCCAAGATTTATATTATCGTTTACACGTTTATCCGATTTATGTACCCACTTTATGTGAAAGAAAAGAAGATATCCCATATTTTATACAAGACTTTTGTGAGCGGAAGAAATGGAATATTCAAATTCCCACTAGCATCTGTACCCAATTATTACAGCATGAATGGCCAGGAAATATTCGAGAATTGTTAAATGTATTAGAACGTATATACATTCTTTCGCAAGGACGGGAAATATGTGAAAAACAAATAACATTCTTATTACAAACGATGCAAGTAAAACAAAAGAATCTTGAATTAAAAGAAGGAAATAATCATGAGCATACACTCACTTTCCGCGAAAAAATACAACGGGATAGTATGGTTGAAGCGCTTCAAAAAACGAAAGGGAACGTTTCTCTTGCTGCAAAATTATTAGATGTGCCCCGCAGTACTTTTTATAAACGAATGCAAAAATTCAAGTTGTAAAAGTAGATTTTGATAATCTACTTTTTTCTTTGTAAGCTCACGTTCTGTCGGAATATGCGCTTACCAGGGAAATAAAAAGATGGCAAGAAAAGATTTCCTAAAGGAGAATAAAATAATGAAGTATATTGAAATTGGGTTTGGAAATAGATGGTTTGTCCGAACGGAAACTGAAAATCAAGATGGAACTGAATTTGAAGAAAGAGGAATTGTGAAACCTATTTACTTTGAGTCTTTATATTTACGAATTTGGTTTCGGAAAACTTGCCTAATTTTTGATTCGAAAGAAGGGTTCAAAAAAGTGCAAAAGAAGAGGAATGAGTATAAGTTTATTTTTGGCATTGTAAGTAAGGTATAACAGTAAAATAAAAAGGAGGTGTTACCGTGATGGTAAGAGTCGCGCCCCTTGTAATAGCAATCGTTTTAATGGGATACACAATGTATAGCTGGAATAATGATTCTAAACAAAGCATGTTGATTATACAATTGCTTTTAGGGTTTATGGTTGGTGGTAATAGGGATACAAACTTATAAGAAGGGTGAAAAAGAAAATAAAAGTATAGGGATTATTTGTTTCGTAATAGCGATATTTTGTATCACTGTGGGGCTAACAAAATATTTGAAATAAAACCGTTACCTAGCGAACTTGGTAGCGGTTATGTTTTATTACACATTTTTTATTAAATATTTTTAAAGCTTTCTCATATATTTCTTTATCAATACAAAATTTTTCTGTGATCCAATAAGTAAGTTCAGAAGAATTTAGAGTAACTTCTGTTTTCTTGCCATGGAAATATTGTTTTAAAGTATTGTTATTAATAGAAGTTGGAACACCGTTAATATAGCCGGAAACTTGAATTTTCTTTAAAACTACAATATTTTCCCTTCTCCGAAAGACCATCATTAGCATTACCGTATCTTGATAGAATATTTTTGTAGACGATAAAATAGCACACTTTATTTATATGAAGTGTGCTATTTATATAATCCCGTCGTATACATTTCCGTTAATGTATACACAATTTCTTCTACATCTATTTCTTTATCATTTTGCACAATTGTCCAAAGAAACATTTCATTCATTGCAAACCAACCACGTGCTACAATCTCCTTATTTAATTCAGATTGTGCCAATCCGCTTTCTTGAGAATGAGTAATATCTTGCGTAATGCGTGTTACAAAACGTTCTCGAATCTCATTCCATTTTTGACGTATTTCCTTTGATAATCCTATCGCTTCTTCAACAACTTGTAAAATAGCCCGTTCTTCTTCAGCTAATTGCAAGAAGGCACGTACTTGACTTTGAATCATATGTTGAGCTTCGGTCTTTGTGTTAGGTGTAAACGAACGTTCAGCAATATCATAAAAACGATTCATCACATCTTCCATCAATACAATGAGGAGGTCATCTTTGTTTTTAAAATATACATATGCGGTACCGTATCCTGTTTCTGCATGTTTAATAATTTGTGTGATGGTTGTTTTCTGAAATCCGTATTCTAGAAAAACAGTATACCCAGAGTTTAATAGTTTTTTTCTTGTTTCTATGGAGCGATGTTTCCTGGATGAAAGAGTAGAGTTTTTCAAAATACCACCTCTTTACACTGAAATATCTGAAAATATAACTTTATTGTAGTGGAGCTAAATGTAAAAAGTCAACTGACATAATATCATTGACGTTATATCAATTTCGATGATATATTTCAATTAGTTAGAATAAAGAGAAAATTAAGAGAAGGTGAAGGCATGTATAAAGAACCATTTCAACCAACTTACGAGTATGCGCTTGAATGTGATAAACATGATGAACTGAAAGATTTTCAAACGGAATTTTATAAAAAAGAAGGAACGATATATTTAGACGGAAATTCATTAGGCTTGCTTTCAAAAAGAGCAGAGAAGTCACTACTTACTATATTAGATTCATGGAAAGAGTATGGAATTGATGGCTGGACTGAAGGGGAGCATCCTTGGTTTTTCCTTTCAGAAAAGTTGGGAGAATTGACTGCACCTCTTATTGGGGCTTCACCGGAAGAAACAATTGTAACCGGGTCCACGACGACGAATATTCATCAAGTTATTGCAACATTTTATGAACCGAAGGGGATTAGGACAAAAATTCTTGCGGATGAATTAACGTTCCCATCAGATATTTATGCGCTGCAGAGTCAAATTCGTTTAAAAGGTTTGGATCCAGATGAGCATCTTGTACGGGTAAAGAGCCGAGATGGAAGAACACTTTGCGAAGAAGATATTATTCATACGATGACTGACGATATCGCTCTAATTTTATTGCCTTCTGTATTGTATCGAAGCGGCCAAATTCTTGATATGAAGAGAGTAACAGCTGAAGCTCATAAACGTGGTATAAATATTGGTTTTGACTTATGTCATTCAATCGGTTCTATTCCGCATCATTTTAACGAGTGGGATGTAGATTTCGCTGTATGGTGTAATTATAAATATCTAAATGCAGGACCTGGTGGTGTTGCAGGTTTATATGTGAATAAAAAACATTTTGATAGACTTCCAGGATTGTCTGGTTGGTTTAGTTCTAGAAAAGATAAGCAGTTTGATATGGAGCATTCATTAACTGCGGCTGATCATGCTGGGGCGTATCAAATAGGGACACCTCATGTATTAAGTACTGCACCATTAATTGGTTCTCTTGAAATTTTTAAAGAAGCTCGTATTGAGAGATTACGTGAAAAGTCATTACATATTACAAAATATATGCTTAATTTAATTCAATTTGAATTAAAGGATATGGGATTCACAATTGGAAATCCGTTAGAAGATGAAAAGCGCGGAGGACATATTTATTTAGAACATGTTGAGGCGGCACGTATTTGTAAAGCGTTAAAAGCAAATGGAGTGATTCCAGATTTTCGTGCACCAAATGGTGTTAGACTTGCGCCGGTCGCTTTGTATAACACATACGAAGAAGTGTGGAACTCTGTACAAATTTTAAAGAAAATTATGAAAGAGGAAGAATATAAAAAGTTTGAAAATAAGCGAGAGGTTGTGGCATAAGCATGAAAGAAACACAGTGGATTGATATTTCACAACCGTTAAATAATGACATTGCGACATGGCCAGGAGATACACCATTCTCGTACGAAGTTTCATGGTCAAAAGAAGACAGTGGTTCAGTAAATGTCGGAAAGTTAACGATGAGTATTCATACAGGTACTCATATTGATGCACCTTTTCATTTCGATAATGATGGTAAAAAAGTGTTAGATTTAGATATAAACGTATATGTAGGTGCAGCGCGAGTTATCGATGTTTCAGGCTTAGAGAGTATCGGTAAAAAGGAATTAGAAAGATTTAACTTAGAAGGTGTAGAACGATTATTATTACGTACGTCTTCACATGGAAAAGCACAAGAGTTTCCAGAAGAAATTCCATATTTACGTGCTGATATTGCACCGTTTCTTTCAGTTAAGGGTATTCGTTTAATTGGGGTAGATGTACCTTCTGTTGATCCATTAGATGATAAAGAACTAGCAGCACATCAGCAATTATGTAAACATGGGATTCACATTTTAGAAAATGTCGTACTAGATCACGTAGCAGACGGCGATTACGAACTAATCGCATTACCACTTGCATTAACAGATGCAGATGGAAGTCCAGTTCGCGCAGTAATTAGACCATTATAAATAGAGGGGCATAGAAGGGTTGTTTGGCTAATATGAAAGAAAACGAAAAAGTAATCATGGAAAAAGGGATCCACACGGATTTTAAGGGAAATATGACGTATGGGGAGTACTTACAGTTAGATAGCTTATTGTCTAGTCAAAAAAGATTATCAGATCATCATGATGAGATGTTATTTATCGTTATTCACCAAGCGAGTGAGCTGTGGATGAAGCTCATTTTACATGAACTTAATGCAGCAATTGAATCTATGAAAAATGATAAATTAGCACCGGCATTTAAAATGTTAGCACGTGTATCAAAAATTCAGTCGCAAATTATTCAATCTTGGGATATTCTAGCAACATTAACGCCATCAGAATATATTGAGTTTCGTGATTCACTTGGTCAGGCATCAGGGTTTCAATCGTATCAATATCGAATGATTGAATATGCACTTGGCTATAAAACACCTCATGCGTTAAAGATTTATGAAAAGGATCCAGAACTACATGCTCGTCTTCATAAAGCATTTCATGCGCCAAGTTTGTATGATGTTGCGATACAAGCGCTTGTTAAAGAAGGATTTCCAATTCATAAGGATGTGTTGAATCGTGATATTACACAACCTTATGAAGAGGATGCGACTGTAGAAGCGGCTTGGTTAGAAGTATATGCAGATGTGAAAAAATATTGGGATTTATATCAACTTGCGGAGAAGTTAATTGATATTGAAGATTGGCTACAACAATGGCGTTTCCGTCATATGAAAACGGTAGAAAGAATTATCGGTCATAAAATGGGAACGGGTGGTTCTTCTGGTGTATCTTATTTAAAACGAGTGCTCGACCAGCGCTTCTTCCCAGAGCTTTGGAATGTTCGGACGAAATTATAAGAATAAAACCTGTCAGCTATTAAAGCTGCCAGGTTTTATTTTTAAGATTTAAAAACATACAATAAAAGAATGTGTTTTAATAGAGGAAAAGAGATAAAATGACGTAAACAACAAATACTATACAAGCAGATAATCATTAAGATGGAGGAAGATTTCTTGAATTTCGAGCAATTAGAAAATAAATTTGAAAAGAAAAAGGTTAATACATTTCTCGTATATCAAAGAGGGGAATTAACGACTGCGTATTATAAAACAACTGAATGCGCAAATAATCTTTATAAAATTAATTCCATTACGAAAAGTATTGTATCAATATTAATTGGTATAGCAATTGATAAAGGGTATATAAATGATATACATACATCAATCACAACATGGATTCCGAATGTACCAGAGGAAAAGAAGGGATTAACTCTATATCATTTGTTAACGATGACAACGGGAGAAGATTGGAAAGAATTCGGGAATGGGGTCGTTTTTCCAAACGATTTTGTAGAATCCGATGATTGGGTAACATACATTTTGCAGAAGCCCATAATAGAAGAGATGGGTACAAAAATGAATTATAACTCAGGTTCTTCACATTTACTAAGTTATATTATACAAGTAGCAACAGGAATATCGGCTGAACAATTTGCGGAAAAGTATTTATTTGAGCCGCTACACATTACAGAATATGAATGGAAACAAGATCCACAAGGGATATATGTCGGTGGATTTGGCATGAAAATGAAGAGTACAGACTTATTAAAATTGGGACAATTATGTTTGCAAAATGGATTTTGGAATGGAAAGAAAATTGTTTCGCAAAAATGGCTGGAGGATTCAAGTAAAGCTCGTTTTGAAACGTATGATCATGTTGGAGCATACGGTTATCATTGGTGGGTAGTAAATAACGAAAGATTTCACATACCGTATTATATATATTTTGCTATGGGATACGGAGGACAGTACATTATTATCATTCCAAAGTTAGAACTCGTAGCTGTCATAAGTAGTCACATGCCGAAGCGTGGGCTCGTACCATTAAAATTATTTATAGAGCATGTACAAGTGAACTCCAATAATATATAAGAAGAGGAGCTGATATATGTGAAAAATGCTAAAATGATAGCAATATACAGGCTGTTTTTAAGCCTTTTAGCGTTTAGTGCAATCATTACGCAATTCATTACAAGGGCACAAGTGAAACCTTTCAATCCGATTAACTTTTTTAGCTTCTTCACAATTGAAAGTAATATTTTAGTGGCGGTAATCCTACTCTTAAGTAGTTTTGGAACAGCGGCATTTGGTCGTTCTGAGCAATTTGGAGTGTTGCGGGGTGCTGCGACAGTATACATACTAACGACGGGGTTAATTTATTTTTTATTATTAAGAGGACTAGAAGAAACACTTCAAACACCTATACCGTGGGTGAATACAGTTCTTCATTACATCATGCCAATTGCAATGATATTAGATTGGGTTATAAATCCACCTACGAAAAAAATCACATGGAAACAAGCCACAAGTTGGCTTGTTTTCCCGTTTTTATATGTTATTTATAGCTTAGTACGCGGTCCTTTCGTTCATTGGTATCCATATCCGTTTCTTGATCCGAGAATAGGCGGTTATGGAAGGGTGTTTTTATATAGTATTGGAATAGCGGTTGTAATTGGTTTTATTTGTGTAGTAGTAAAAATGTTAGGCAATCGCTTTTTCAAAATGAAACAGAATTCTTCTTTTTAAAAGGGGAATTCTGTTTTTGTAATTAAGAAGGAATGGTAAAAGAAGTGGAAAAGTTAGAGGGAACAAGGGGGATAGTATGCATGGATAAGATTCAAATAATAAATGTAGTAGCAAAGTTTTTAGAGTTCTATGAAAAGCTTTTAAAAAAGATTTAGATGAAGAAGAACGTTGGGATTTTTGGGAAAAGCATTATAATTTTTCGGCTATTCCCCTAGGAGAGGCTTATCCGCATTTATATAAGTCTTTATCGGAATACGCCATGAAATTTACTTTTGGAGCAGGGACTACAAATCATGATAGGGAAGCTTATTTTGCTGGATGGGAAATTGTTCGGATTTTATTGGATAAAGGGAATGCTTTTAGTGAAATTGCAAGTATACAAGAAAATGAGATACCATCATACCTTGAATATGTATATAAAGAAACCTCCGTCTGTACTTAAAGACGGAGGTTTCTTTGTTCTATCGACTTGTTTTCTGAAAATTAATCTTTAAAAACTTTTCCGTTTTTGTATCAAACTCCACATCAACAAAAACACCATATTCTTTTCCATCTTCACGAAGCCATAGTTTAAATTTCTCAACTGTTACGTGTATGGTCTTTGGTTTTCTACCTATATGAAGATAATCAATAATTTGTGCTTTCGGATATTGTTCTTTCGTTTTTTCAACAGCAAGCTTTCCCCATTTTGCATAAGGTGGCTGTGCGTGAACAATAGAGGAATCATTATATAAATTTGAGTATGTTGTTAATAAAAGAATTGCTAATACTATACGTGTAAAAAATCGCTTCATAATAAACTCCTTTTGCGCTTTTTTATATTGTCTACATATACCTTCAAACATATAAGTTGGGATTTTTTTGTCTTTTTTACATAAAAGCGTTGTATTTACAAAACATAATCATGAATTCATTACTGTAACTAAGGAGGGTAATATATGCGTCACAGAGGTATTGTAAAGATAGCGATTTTACTTGTATTTATTAGTTTATCTTTAATAGTAAGTAGCGGCCAAACAAGAAATGTACAAGCGTTCTCTAATCAAGTTATTCAAAGAGGCGCATCTGGAGAAGATGTTATTGAATTGCAGTCTCGTCTGAAGTATAACGGATTTTATGCGGGAAAAGTGGATGGTGTGTTCGGATGGGGTACATATTGGGCACTTCGCAACTTCCAGGAAAAGTTTGGATTACCTGTTGATGGCTTAGCTGGTGCTAAAACGAAGCAAATGCTTGTAAAGGCGACAAAGTATGATAAGTCAACTGCGAATAAAGGAACTACAAGTAATAAAGGTGATAGCGGTGGCCAAAGTAACAAGCCAGCACAAAACAAAGGAACGAATGTTCCAAATGGTTATTCTCAAAATGATATTCAGCTGATGGCGAATGCAGTATATGGTGAGTCGCGAGGTGAACCATATTTAGGACAAGTTGCAGTAGCGGCGGTTATTTTAAACCGTGTAACAAGTGCATCATTCCCAAACACAGTTTCAGGTGTGATTTTTGAGCCGAGAGCGTTCACTGCAGTAGCAGATGGACAAATATATTTAACACCAAATGAAACAGCAAAAAAAGCAGTATTAGATGCGATTAATGGATGGGATCCAACAGGAAATGCACTATATTATTTCAATCCAGATACAGCAACGAGTAAATGGATTTGGAGTCGCCCACAAATTAAAAAAATTGGGAAACACATTTTCTGTAAATAGAGCGGAGGTGGAAACATGTTACGAGGTATTATTATTGTATTATTAACAATCGGTGTTGTCGGAACTGGATATTGGGGCTATAAGGAGCATCAAGAAAAAAATGCAGTGCTTATTCGAGCAGAAAATAGCTATCAACGTGCATTTCATGATTTAGCGTATGAGGTTGATTTATTACACGATAAAATCGGAACAACGCTGGCGATGAATTCGCGAGCATCTTTATCACCTGCATTAGCAGATGTGTGGCGTTTAACATCAGAGGCTCGTTCTGATGTAGGACAATTACCTTTAACATTAATGCCATTTAATAAAACGGAAGAATTTCTTGCGAATATTGGTGATTTTAGTTATCGTGCAGCTATTCGTGATTTAGAGAAAGAGCCATTAAATGATCAAGAATATAAAACGTTACAAACTTTATATTCTAACGCAGAAAATATTCAAGATGAACTGCGCAAAGTACAGCACCTTGTATTGAAAAATAATTTACGCTGGATGGATGTGGAACTGGCACTTGCATCAAACCGAGATCCTGCAGATAACACAATTATTGACGGTTTAAAAACAGTTGAAAAAAATGTGACATCATACTCATCTACGAACTTTGGCCCGACTTTTACAAGTGCGCAAAAAAATAAAAAGGGTGGATTTGAAGCAGAAGGTAAGGCAATTTCAGAAGATGAGGCTGCGAAGATTGCGAAATCATTTTTGAATTTAAAAGGAAATGAAAAAGTAAATGTTGAGAAAAGTGGAAAAGGCGCAAAAGAATCGTTCTATAGTGTGAAGATTCAAGACCCAACAACAAACAATGAGTATCATATGGATATTACCCAAAAAGGTGGATATCCAATTTGGGTAATGAATAACCGAGAAATTAAAGAACAAAAAATTAGCTTAAATGATGCAGGAAGCAAAGGACTAACCTTTTTAAAAGACCATAAGTTTAAAAATATGGAGCTATATGATAGTTCACAATATGATAATATCGGTGTATTTACGTACGTTGTGAATGAAAATGGAGTGCGTATATATCCGGAAGCAATTCAAATGAAAATTGCGTTAGATGATGGATCTATCGTTGGTTTCTCTGCAAAAGAATATTTAGCTTCCCATCAGAAGCGTACAATTCCAAATGCGAAATTGACTGCTGCTGATGCAAGAAAGAAAATTAATTCTGATGTAAAAGTTATGGAAGAGAGAAAAGCAGTTGTTGTAAATGACTTGCATAATGAAGTGCTTTGTTATGAGTTTGTTGGTACTTTAGGGAAAGATACGTACCAAATTTTTATAAACGCAAATAGTGGAGCAGAAGAAAAAGTGAAAAAGATGCAAGCTGTTGAAAAAATTTATGATTAAACATCAATGATAAAGTGGTGAACATAATGAAAATTCTTATATATATGTTGATGCTTTGCTTTGCTATTACCGGATGTAGCATTGGGAAAAAAGACAATGTCAATGAAAAACCAGAGCAAAAAAATGTTTCGATGAAAAATGTGAATTACACAAATAAAACAAATCAACCGAATGAGAAAGCAGCAGATCATTTAGCATCTTTAGCTGCGAGTGTTCCAGGCGTGAATGATGCAACAGCAGTAGTAGTTGGGAAATATGCGGTTGTAGGAATTGATGTGAAAGCAAAACTTGATCGAACTCGTGTAGAATCTATTAAATATTCTGTTGCTGAAAGCTTAAAAAATGATCCAAACGGTGCCAATGCAGTAGTTGTAGCAGATGTTGATACGTATGAGCGATTAAAACAAATGGGTAAGCAAATTAAAAAAGGTAAATCTGGTGAAGGTATCCTTGATGAATTAGCAGCGATTGTTGGTCGTGTTATGCCACAAGTACCAAATGATCTGATTGAAAATAAAGAGACGAATCCAATTAAAGATAATGACAAGCAATTACCGAAAGAAGAAGAAAATGAATTGAAAAAAGAACAAGAAAATCAGTCCAATAATCATTTGCAAAGATAGGGAAAATCCCGTGCTGTAACGCACGGGATTTTTCTTTTGTGTAAAATATTTAATATTCAGTTTATTGAGGAGGGAATTTATGGTTTAATAATAATAGGAGGGATAGTTGTTATTATGAAAAATAAAAGCGCATTCATATTATGTAGTCTTTGTATAAGTTTCAGTATGACAGCGTGTGATCAAAAGAAAGAAATAAAGAAGCAAACCGCTACTTCTTCCACTATAACAGAAAACAAAAAACACGAAACAATGGATGGAAATCTTTTCTCACAAATTAATGAGGGAATGACTTATAAAGAAGTAAAAGAATTAATCGGTTTTGAAGGGAATTTACTTATAGAAGAGGGGGAGAAAAATTCAACACAATATAAACAAACTTTCGCTTGGAGAGGAAATGCCCCGAAATCATTTGTGGAAATCACCTTTTTAGATGGAAAAGTTCGTTCTAAAACACAACAAGGCTTAAGTTAGTACGAGAAGGAATGGGGAGTTAAAAGTGAATTTACATGCAGGAAAGATACAATTAGTTCCTTATAAGGAACAACATAAAGAGATAATAGAAGCGTTTACTTTACCTAGTGAACAAGTTCAGTTTACATCGAAACCGAGTGAATTACTTGAAAGAGCAAAAAATGATCGGACGAGAAATGTAGTGGTTATTTTAGATGAGAAAGCGATACCTGTTGGGGTTTTTGCCTTACAAACTGGTGAAAGAATTGAGGAGTTTACAAAAAATGTAGATGCATTACTTTTAGTTTCTTTTTCCGTAAATTATGATAAACAAGGAAAAGGATATGCAAAAAATGCGTTAGCACTACTTGAAGAATTCGTAACATCTTATTTTCCAGCAAAAAGCGAAGTTGTACTCGCTGTAAATGAGAGGAACATTCCGGCGCAGAAGTTATATGAAAAAGCAGGATTCCAAGATAGAGGTCATAGAAGAATGGGACCAATTGGAAGACAATTGATTTTACATTTGCCGATACAAAAATAACAAACGTGCAAAGCTTACTCTTGAAAAAATCATGCAGTGAGCTTTTTAATTTGTTACGATATAAAATGTAATATTGATTTTTACAAATGTAAATAAAACGAGAAACGAATATAAAAAGTTGTATTATTAGATGTTTAATCAAACTTTTTTATAAAAACTCTAACTATACAAAATTAACCCCATCTATTTTGATTGAGCTTTATTCAAAACAGATGGGTTTTTTCTATTATAAAATCAATATTTATAGTGGCCTAATGATTAAAATTTACTCTAATCCTACAATTTTAAATGTTTTGTTTATAATTTTTACAATAAATTTACTTTAAATTTACAAAATAAAAGAAATTATATTAAAAAAATTACAATTTTAATTACCTTCAATACAATGTATGTGTTGCTTCATTTCCCCTTAAATAAACGTGATTTTCTCATATTATAAAAGTTAATAATTTCGGTGAAAAATATTGTAACTATAGTTAAATTAATGTAAATGTTTTGTTAAGATTCTTGAATTGAAGTTACTTAATTATGTTTTTTGATATAATTAAGTAACGCTAAGTCTTTTTTTTTAGAATTTTATAGTTATGTAAATGATATTAAGTACGATAGTAGTAAGAAAGAAGGGATGAACTTGAAAGAAGAATCTTTATTAAAAATAAGTTTTGAAATTATGAAAGCTAAAAGTATTATGTTTTTTACTATAACGTCTGCAAGCTTTTTTTAGGAGCTATTTATTTTTTTAACAAGAAATTCCCTGATCATAAATATTCAGAGTGGGTGGGATTTCTAAAATATATTTCTTAAATAGGAAAGAAAAGTAAGTAATAGGTATTAAATTGAAAGTAAGAAATTTGGGTATATTTAAAAATAAAAAACTTTACCGAGGAGGAAATGATATGAATATTAGAGAAAGTGAATTGCCGGGTATTGGATATAAGTTTCAAATCATTACAAAAGGTAATGAAAAAATGGTGATTGTGATTCATGATGATGGACGTAGAGAAATGTATCATTTTGATTCAAATCATGAGGAAAGTATTTCTAATATTTCTCTGCGTGACTCAGAAGCAAGACAAATTGCAGCAATATTAGGTGGAATGGTATATAAACCTCGAGCATTAGAAAATATTGAAATGGTGTTTGAAGGATTAGCGATTGAATGGTTTAAAGTAGAGAACGAAGCTTTGGCAATTGGAAAAACAATTGGTGATCTGGAAATAAGAAAACTATACAATGTGACTATACTCGCTATTATGAAAAGGAATATGAAAAAACAATTTAATCCAGGACCAGATTCTGTAATTGATGAAGGAGATATGTTAGTAGTCTCTGGTGAAAGAGAAGAAATTAAAAAAATTATAAATGAATTACTTTCAAATAAGGGGACTGACTAGATGGATACTTTAATTTTTGAAGTTGGTACAGCTTTAATTTTAGTAGCGATTGCTGCAGTGATTGCTGGAAAGTTTAAATTCTCAGTAATTCCTTTTCTGATTATCCTTGGAATGTTAGTAGGGCCACATGCTCCGGTAATAGGTGTTATCGATCTCAGATTTATAGAGAGTGAAAGTGTAATCTCCTTCCTTGGAAGAATTGGTGTTCTTTTCCTTCTTTTCTACCTAGGATTAGAATTTTCAATGAAAAAATTAATTAAATCAGGACGTTCTATTGCTATTGGTGGAACTATCTATATTTTGATTAACTTTTCATTGGGATTATTATATGGATTTTTGATGGGATTTCCTTTACTAGAAATTTTAATTATAGCAGGTATTATCACCATTTCTTCTAGTGCAATTGTTGCTAAAGTATTAGTTGATTTAAGAAGAACTGGGAACAATGAAACAGAATTAATTTTAGGAATTATTATGTTTGAAGATATATTCCTTGCGGTATATTTATCAGTAGTTTCTGGTTTAGTCCTTGGGAATCATGCTTCATTCTTAGGTGCTCTTACTTCAATTGGTATAGCTTTAGGATATATGCTTCTATTCTTTATTGTAGCTAGAAAGGCTACTCCGTTATTAAATAAATTGTTGAATATTAGTTCAGATGAAATCTTTATTATTGTAGTATTTGCTTCGTTATTTTTTATAGCAGGTTTTTCGGAAACAATTCATGTTGCGGAAGCAATCGGAGCACTTCTTTTAGGTTTAGTTTTCTCTGAAACAGAACATAGTGATCGAATCGAACATCTTGTTGTTCCGTTTAGAGACTTTTTTGGAGCAATTTTCTTCTTTAGTTTCGGTTTAAGTATAGATCCGTTTTCATTAGGTGGAGCAATATGGTTAACTTTAGGAGCTGTGATACTGACGATAATTGGAAATTTTGTAGCGGGGATGATTGCAGGAAGACAAGTTGGATTATCTCATAAAGCATCTACAAATATTGGGTTAACAATCGTTTCAAGGGGAGAATTCTCCATTATCATGGCTAATATAGGTATAGCAGGTGGTTTAATGTCGGTATTGAAGCCATTCTCAGCATTATATGTGCTTATATTATCTATTTTAGGTCCGCTTCTGACCAAAGAGTCAAAAAACATATATAAGTTTATGAATAAGTTATTTAAATGGGATACAAAGACTACTTAAATTAAAAATAAAAGCACAAGTTATGAATTTCTTGTGCTTTTATTTTTAGAAGTTATTAAAACAGTAAAGAGAGAGGTATAGGATGTTAGGAGGGTTAATTCATTCAATTTTAGTTTTTTTTTAGAAGGACTTGGCTATTGGGGAATTATGCTTGGGGTAACGTTGGAAGTTATTCCAAGCGAAATCGTATTATCTTATGCAGGATATTTAGTATCAAATGGAAGTATTACATTTTTGGATGCCGTTGTATTTGGTAAGATTGGTGGTGTAATTGCACAATTATTTATTTATTGGATCGATCGATATGGAGGAAGGCCCGTTCTTGAACGTTATGGAAAGTATAGTTTGATTCAAAAGAAACATATCGATTATGCTGAAACTTGGTTTAATCGTTATGGAACAGGTGTTATTTTTACAGCGCGTTTTATTCCTGTAGTACGTCATGCTATTTCAATTCCTGCAGGTATTGTTAAAATGTCACATATTAAATTTATTACACTTACTACGCTTGCTGTTATTCCGTGGTCAATTGTATTTGTATATTTAGGATTTAAATTGGGTGAAGAGTGGGGAAGTATTAATAAAGTAGCTTGCCCTTATGTTAAATATTTCGCTATTGGTGCCATTGGATGTGGGATTTGTTACTTTGTGTTTAAAAAAATAATGAAACGAAAAAACAAATAGTAATTTATCATTTGAATAATATTATTAAAAAAAACAAAATATAAAGTTTTTTTTGTGGCATGATTACATAATTTCTTTCTGATTGTAGATTCTTGCATTTATAATTAGGGAGATACATTATAATTTTGTTTTTTTGTACATAAATCATTATCAGCAAGGAATCTAAAATGGAATAAATTCCTTGCTTTTGTGAGAAATATGAAAGTGCAACTTAATAAAAATATGTAGTAAAGGAATTAAAATTTGCTGCTAAATATGTATGTAACCGAGTTAAAAGGAGGCGTACCAAAATGACAATTTATATTGCGTTGCTAAGGGGAATTAATGTAGGTGGGCATAAGGTAATCAAAATGGCTGAATTGAAAAAGACTTTTGAGTCAATCGGATTAAAAAAGGTGAAAACGTATATTCAAAGTGGGAATGTAGTGTTTGAATCTAAAGAAGAAAAAGATTTCTTACAGGAACGAATTGAACATGAAATTAAGACTGTTTTTGGTTTCGATGTTCCCGTTATGTTAAGAATGGATGATGAATTAATAAAAACTATTAAAAGGTGTCCCTATAGGGCTGGTTCATTGTCAGAGGGAGAAAGTGTACATGTAGCTTTTTTAGCTAACGAACTTTCTAAAGAAGAAAGTAAACAGTTACTTAGTTTTAAAAGCGAAATAGAAGAGTGCCAGATTGAAGGGAAAGAGGTGTATTTATTTTTTAAGGAAAGTATTCGAAATTCGAAACTAATAAATCAGTTTCAAAAGTTACATACTCCAGCAACAGTAAGAAACTGGCGGACTGTAAATAAACTAAAAACGATGACAGAAGTAATTCAATCTTAAATAAAAAAGCATTGTTTTCTATACTTAGAAAACAATGCTTTTTTATTGATATCGTTTTGAAACAATCAATTCCACAAGCGGAATGATAAGAAAAGATGCGCAAAGTGCAATAAAGAGAGGTAGGTTATTCACTTGGTCCAATGTATAATCCATATAGAAACCTTCTGACCATATTAATAAAATAAACATGACACACATTAACACAAAATAACCGATTTTAAAACTTTTATATGTAATTTGTTGTCCCATCTCATCTTGACTTTCTTCGGATACACCGTTTGGGTCTCCCCATGTAATATGGTTGATTAAGTAACTTAGTATTAAAGCACTTGTAAAAATTGTTCCACCTAACATAGTTCCTTCGGTCATATATTTATATACACCGTGCGCAAGTACTCCAATTAAAGATAAAACAATAACGATGAAAATAAATTTTTTATGATTCATTATGCGATTTCACCTCCAAGTTTGTAAAACTTATTTTACAATTATAGTATAAATTTGTAAAAGTATAGTGTCAAATACTTTTTACATAAAGAATTGAGTTTTTACAAGTACACCAATTTATTTTTCCTTTGCGACACTAAGAAAAATGATAAAAGAAGAAAAAAGATTGTATCTGGCTTGAATGTAAAAGTTTAAGCTCGCATATATTTGGAAAGGATGTCAGATTAATTTAGGGGGTAGTTATGTCTATACTTTTAAAAGCTGGTGCAGATGCTGGAAATAATGGTTTGAAATTAATGGTGAGAGGGCAAAACCCTATTTTTATTCCAAGTATTTATTCGCTATATATTGGAGAACCGACAGGTTTATTAGATGAAGTGGATGTTCCGTTAGATAAATTGGAAAATCATATTGATGTGACCATTAGCTCTCCGTCGCTAATGTTAAATAATGTACGGTACATTGTTGGAGAGAAAGTGATTCAAGATCAGCTGAAAGGTACAGAAGTAGAGAAGAGATCGAACAAATCTACCGATGAACTAATGGTTCTTACAATTTTATCAGGTTTAGCAATTAGTGCTATGCGCCAAAGTCCAACTTCCAATCATATTAATATTCGTTATGATTTATCAGTTGCACTTCCGATGCAGCTTATTACGCAAGAAATAGCTGCTGAAAACGCTAAACGTTACATGGGGAATCATAAGGTTGTTTTCCATTATCCCAATGGCCGAGATGTAACGATAAATGTTTCTATTGAATTTTGTAAGTGCCTACCTGAAGGTGCATCCGGTACGTGGGGCATTGTATATGATGAAGAAGGAAATGTTGTTAAACATAAAATTGAGTGCGAGAAAAATACAATTTCTGAAATTGACTTTGTAGATAAAACATTATTATCTTTTGATATCGGAGCTGGAACAACAGAAGAAGTTGTTTCGTTAGGCGTAAATTTCAGACCACAATTAAGTAAAGGATTATCTTATGGGGTAAAAGAAACATTATTGCAAATTATTACGAGATGGAATCGAAAATACCCAACGAAAACGATAGATAGCATTACAGAATTTAATCAAATTTATTTACATGAAAACCATCCGCGAAATGCTCAATTGGTAGAAGAATCACAACCGGCGCTTTTAGGTTTAGCTGCACGAGTTGCGACAGATATTATCAATAAAATAGATGATATGAAAGACGACCCATATGTATTTATTTACGGGGGCGGAGCAGTTATTATAAAGAATAGTTTACAACTTATTTTAAAACAAAAAGGCCGATTGAAAAATGTAATATTTGTGGATAATCCGCTGTTTACAAATGCGCGTGGATTATTAGTGTATACTTGTTCTCCGAAATATAGAGAGCATAAACAGAAAGAACTAGGGTTTACGAATTTAACGATAAGTTAGTTGGTGTGAGTATGCGCTCGAGACGGTATAAACGTGGTGATCGTGTGAAAATTAATATTAATAAATCGGTATCACCAGAAATGATTGCTTGGCTGAATAAACAATCGAATGCAACCCATTTTTTCTTTTTTGCAGCCCAGCAATTATTTAAGCAAGTAGGAAATATTGATGTATCAAAAACTTTGCCAAATAGCCATGTTTTTTCTTTGCATGCTGAACATTCGCCCATTTTAAAAATTGAAGTGAATCCTTTTAAAAAAGTAGAGTTAGAAAACAATAAGTCTACTGAAAGCATAAAAAAAAAATCGTGGGAATCTGTTGATCAATTAGATTGTCCTTTTTTTTAAAATATAGAAAAGCATAGTTAGAGCCCATCACTATACATACGGATGAAGTGATGGGCTTTTTATTGTG